>CAZMPP010000377.1:0-2442 GCA_964568035.1 uncultured bacterium | reverse complement strand
ATGCGTAACCGCAAGATGGACGCTTCGCTTGCGGTTCTCGGAAGGGTAGACCTGAGCACCTACCCTGCCTCGCAGCGTTCGGTGCTGCTAGCGCGGGCCAAACGTGCCGGCGTGCAAATGGTGGGGCGCGTTCCGTATCCTGAAATGCTGCGCTGGGTTGCACACGCGCATGCCGGCATCGCGACGCAACCCTATTCCGAGAACGCGGCCAAGGGCTTTGCGACCAAAATCTTCGAGTACTTTGCCTTCGGTCTGCCGGTTATCACTTCGGACTTCGGCAACAACGCCGAGGTGGTGCGCTCGAACGGCGCCGGCCTGCTGGTGCGCTCCGATGACGCAGCCGCCTATACCGACGCGATGCAGTCGCTGCTCGCCGACACGAAACGCCGCGACGAACTAGCGGCCGCCGCCGGCAAAGCCTCGGCTCGATACTCGTTCCAAGCCGATCTCCCCAACCTGGCGGCGCTCTACCGGCGCATCCTCGCGGCGTGAACGCGCCGCCGCGCGCGTTCGTTGCCGCGCTGCTCTGGGTGGCCGCGCTCGGCGCGGCGCCGGCGCACGTTCCGATCTTTGCCGACGTGGGCGGTAAGGTCTACGAGCCTGGACCGGCGGTGGTACAGCGCTACATCAACTACGCGCGCGGTCCGCTGCAGCGGCGCGTCGACGCGACCTTCTGTCCGCAAGGAACGTGCCTGCCGCTCTATTACGTCGATTCCCACAATATTTATTGCGGCTCGGGAACGATCGACTGGTTTAAAGCCGCGGCGGATCGTCCGGCGTGGTGGCTGCACTCGCCGGGCGGGGACGAAGTTCTAAACGCACAGACGCGCTACGGGCGCTGCCCGAGCCTAACGGCGGGATCGGAAAATACCTACTACGCCAACTATAGAGACGCCGGAAATCAGGCCTACTGGCGATCGTACCTCGATGCCAAGGCTCGCGCCGCGCGGCCCAACCAATGTTACTTCCTGGACGACTTGACGTACCGTTTAGCTCGGCCCAGCCGCGAGATCGGCACCCTCGATCGGATGCTACGATTCGAAGGCGCCGAGCTCGATGCGCTGGCGCCCTATTGCATTTGGACCAACGGGCTCGGCCCGGGCGGCGGACGCTACGGCAACGCCCTGCCCGGTGGCGTCGTACCGATCGATGCCTACGCCAAATACGCGCGCGCCGGAAACGTGCGCGGCGTGACGTTCGAGGATCCGCTCTGGTCGGCGTACGACCGGACGCTGCGCAGCGCCAACCTGCCGGTCGTAATCAACACCGTCTCGCGACTGCTCGCCCAAACGCGTTTGAAGATCGCGATTCTCGATTCTTCGGCCGACGTCGACGGAACGAGCCTCGATCGCGTGCGCCGGCTTCACACGGCGGCGCTCTGGCTGGTCACGGGAGACACGCTCGATCGTCTCGTCTCGTGGCTCGATCCGCACACGAACGCGCGCAACGCGCGGCTGATCGGCGTCTATCCCGAGCAGACCGTCGTCCCGACGCGTCCGCTCAAGCCGATGGGAGCGTGGACGCCCGCAAGCTCCTCGCGGGGCAGCGGCTGCCGCGACGACCGCATGGGGCCGGACGATTCGCACGGCGGCATGGCCGATCTCTTGCTCGCCTGCGGTTTCGATAGCGGCAACCCGGCCGGCGTGTACGCGCGTGAATATGGCGTTTGCTATGCCGCCACGCACGCAATTGGTGGATGCGCGGCGATCGTCAACCTCGAGGATATTTCGGTACGCGTCGATCAGCGGCGCTTGGGAAACGCCTATCGCTACGCGATCGGCTGGAGCGGCGGCCCGCTGCGCGGAGTCTGCCCCGCGGACGCGGGCTGCAACGGCGCGCTCGACCTGCGCGCGCGGCGGCTCGGCAAGACTATTGAGATCCCCGCTCAAGATGCGCTGCTGCTGGCCGAGTAAACCGGCGCAGCAAACCGCTCGAGATTTGCTCGAACCATCGCGGGTACGCGCGCAGGTCGGCGATGTCGGGAACGAAGAGCCGGTTCCACGACACGCCCGTGCGGCGCACGAAGTATGCGGCCTGGGCGAGCATTGCGACCGAGTAGGATATCGAAGTCGCCAACGCACCGCCGACGATTCCCCAACACGGTATCGTCAGGTACGTTACGCTCGCGCAGACGACCGTCGCAATCGTGTTGACGATCACCGGGATCATCGGCCGGCCGAGCTGCTGCGATAGAAAGGTCGAGAGCACGGGCGATAGCCCCAAGTTCTGCACCATCATCAAGATTGGCATCTTGACGCAAGGCCACGAGCGTCACTGCTCGATACATCACTCCGGTATCGAGCCGGTCAACACCAAGGCGCTGCGCCAGTGCGCGAGCAAGCGTCGATTTCCCCGATCCGCTCGGACCGTCAATCGCGATTACGGGCACGTGGCCATCTCGATTACCGAGGTGAATCCCGGCCACGACGTGAGAACTGATTC
>CAZMPP010000376.1:0-2457 GCA_964568035.1 uncultured bacterium | reverse complement strand
AAGAAACATGGCGACCTCCAAAAAATTGAAGTTGTTGGAAGAATGAGACGACAAGACGAGTTATAACGAGACTTTCATAGGCATCTCTCCGTAACAATGATGATATCCCAGGAGGTCACCATTCCAGGTCCTTTTTCGCAACTTGCCGTCGTCGGGACCACTCTGCGTGTCAACGGGCATTGCCGTCGGCGTTCAAGTCTTCCGAGCGAACCACTGCGCGGACCCGTTTCCGGCAACATACACGCTGAAGTTCAGCTCGAAGATGCCCGGCAACTAAATCTTGTAACGACGGGGTGCCAAGCGAAGCGGCCGCGGGCGGCCCAGGGGAACGAGCCGCCGGAGCCCGAGAAGCCGGCCCTGAGTGCCGCAGCGTCCCCGCCGCTCTTGCCCTAGGCGCAAGGCAGTGGTGACGTTGATTTTGAATCGTGTCAGATGGCGCTAACGGCTCCAATTCCAACTGGGACGGTAACGCTGCTCTTCAGCGACATCGAGAAAAGCACGCAGCGTTGGGAAGAGCGGCCCGACGCAATGGCGCCGGCGTTGCGCCGGCATGACGAGTTGCTGCGCGCCGCGATCGAAAGGCACGGAGGTCACGTGTTCAAGACCGTTGGTGATGCTTTCTGCGCCGCGTTCTGGCGTGCGTCGGATGGTACGGCGGCCGCAATCGACGGGCAGCGCGCACTCGCAGGTGAGGATTGGAGCGCAATCGGTGGCTTACAGGTCCGCATGGCCCTGCATAGTGGCGCGACCGACGAGCGTGAGGGCGACTACTTTGGTCCGGCCGTGAACCGTGTGGCACGACTGTTAGCGACGGCGCACGGCGGCCAAGTCGTCTTCTCCGGTGCAACCGCATTGCTGTTGCGCGGCCTGCTGCCCGAACGCGCTGAGTTGTACGATTTGGGCGAGCACCGCCTTGCGGATCTTGCTGAGCCGGAGCGGGTTTGGCAACTCGTCGCTCCAGGCTTAGCTCGAGCGTTTCCACCACTGCGGTCGCTCCAATCGATGCCGAATAACCTCCCGCGTCAACTGACGTCGCTCATTGGGCGCGACGAGGTGCTGGCGGACGTTAAGGGGCTGATACGCGAGCACGCCTTGGTTACGCTCGTCGGTACCGGCGGTGTGGGTAAAACGCGCGTTGCACTCCAAGTGGGCGCGGATTTGCTCGACCGTTCGGACGATGGCGTGTGGTTCGTCGAGCTGGCGTCGACGAACGATGCGAGTCTCGTTGCGAGCACCATCGCGACGACGCTAGGCTTACGCGAGCACCCTGGACGGCCCGTGCTCGAGACTCTCGTGCGCTATCTCGAGAGCAAGCATTTGCTGTTAATTCTCGACAACTGCGAACACGTGATTGAAGAGGCCGCAAAGGTCGCGAATACGATCTTGCGTGGCTCTCCTGGCGTGCGCTTAATGGCGACCAGCCGTGAGCCGCTGCGCATTGGCGGCGAGCAAGTTTATTACATGCCGTCGCTGGCGTTTCCGATGCAAAGCGATGGGATCGCGGCGAAAGCTGCTTTGGGCTATGGCGCCGTCGCGCTCTTTGCGCAGCGTGCCGCTGCTTCCGATGCGAAGTTTGAACTGAGCGATGAAAGCGCACCAATCGTTGCGGAGATCTGCCGCCGCCTTGACGGCATCGCGCTGGCGATCGAGCTGGCGGCAGCCCGGATAAAGGTGCTGGCGCCGCGACGACTGGCTCAGAAACTCGACGAACGTTTCCGCGTCCTGACCGGTGGTAGCCGCACGGCGATGCCACGTCAGCAGACGATGCGCGCGCTCATAGACTGGAGTTACGATCTGCTTTCGCCGAATGAGCAAAGGCTGTTCCGACGGCTGGCGATCTTCGTCGGAGGGTGGACGCTCGAAACGGCCGGCACCGTTAGCGCGGACGACCAAACTGCAGAAGGCGCAATCGAGTCATGGGAAATCCTCGACCTGCTCTCATCGCTCGTTGACAAGTCATTGGTGCATACGGAAGAAACCGAAGGCGGAATGCGCTATCGGCTCCTCGAGTCGATGCGGCAGTATGGGCGCGAACGCCTCGCCGAGTCGGGAGAGGATGCCGCCGTGGCGCGGCTGCACGCGGCCGCGATGCTCGCGCTCGGCGAAGAACTCTATAGCATTTTTGAAACGACGCCCGAACGCGCGTGGCTTGCTCGCGCGGAGCCGGAGCTCGAGAACTTTCGCGCCGCGCTCACTTGGGCGCTTGGAGGGCAGGGCGACGTGCTGCTCGGGCAACGGCTGGCGGCGGCGCTGCGGCCGGCGTGGACGCGCTTCGCCGCGGCGGAAGGCGAGCGGTGGATCCGGGCCGCGCGCGATCTGTCCCTCACCGCGATGCCGGCCTCGGTAGAAGCCGCACTCGACCTTTCCGAAGCGGCGATCGCTACGGCACTCGCTCAACGGAATACCGCTCGCGAGCGGGCAGAACGCGCCCTGGCGCTCTACAGCGAGCTTGACGAT
>CAZMPP010000375.1:0-2491 GCA_964568035.1 uncultured bacterium | reverse complement strand
CGCGGCCGCCGGATTCCTACGCGCCACCGCGAGCTATCAAAGCGTACCCAATCCCTGTCTGCAGAGCGGCGCGACCTGTAACGGCACGGTGCGCGTCGACGTGCGCCAGCTCTTGGCCGTCGCGAACTCGGGCGGCAGCTCCGTCGCACTTTACGCCAACGGTCAGAACCTTCCACTGGCAACGATTCAGAGCGGCATCACAAGCCCGCAGGCGGTCGTCTTCGATGCTGCCGGAGACCTCTTTGTCGCCAATCAGCCGGGCAGCGTGAGCGAATACGCTCCGCCTTATAGCCAGCCTCCGACGGCGATTGCCAACGGCATCAACCACCCTCAGGCGCTGGCGGTGGATTCACGCGGCAACCTCTTCGTTGCCAACGGTAATGGAAGCAATAGCGTCACCGTTTACTCGGCGCCGTTCGGCGGTGGACCGTCGACCGTAATTACCACGGGCGTCGACGATCCGGTGAGCCTGGCGCTCGACGGCGCCGCCGATCTTTTCGTCGTCAACGCCGCTTCGAATACGGTGACGGAGTATGCACCGCCATATAACGGCACGCCGATCGCCATCTCCAAAGGGCTCAACGCCCCGAACTCACTGGCGCTCGACGGACGGGGCAATCTCTTCGTGGCAAACCTCAACTCTACGCCCAACTCAGTCGTAGAGTACACCCCGCCGTTCACCGAACAGAGTGCACCGGTGGCGACGATCACCAACGGCGTCAACGAGCAAGGAACGATCGGCTTGAACGGCGCTTCGAACCTTTTCGTTCCCAACCAAGGCGCCAATACTGTCACCGAATATGTGCCGCCATACTCGAATGCGCCGACCACAATCGTAGGCGGCCAGAGCCAGCCCGTCGCGCTGGCCATCGATACGAGCGGCAATCTCTATGTCGCGAACTACGGTAACAACACCGTGACGGTCTACGCGCCGCCATACGGCGGAGGCTCGTGGACGACGCTCTCGAGCGCGATCAGCGCACCGGTGGCGCTGGCCCTCTCGCCGGCAACTTCCGGCGGGATAGCTCTCCTACCTTAGAACGCCTTAAAGTCGGGCCCATCGACGTAGCGTATTGGGGCGTGTGAAGGGAGGCGCGGAGGCAGGATGCCGGGAGCGCCGACGAGGCGAGCAGCATTTTCGCACGATGCGAAAATGCGAGCGTCCCCGATACGCTACGTCGATGGGCCCGACTTTAAAGCGTTCTAGGCGGCTCGGACGCGGAGGGCGTCGCCTTCTAGTGTGACGTCGGCGGCACTGCCGTCACGCAGCTCGCCGCGCAGCAGGGCGGTAGAGAGCGGCGTCGAGACGTAGTGCGAGACGGTGCGTTGAACGTAACGCGCCCCGCTGCCGGCGCCCATCGATACGCGCGCTAAAAATGCCTTGGCCTCGTCGGAGAGGAGAAGGCTGACGTTGCGCGCACCTAAGCGCTGCGCCAAAGCGTCGACGTGAATGGTGACGATGGCTTCGATGTGCTCGAGATCGAGCGATTCGAACGGAACGATGTCGTCGATGCGATCGAGCAACTCGGAGCGCAACGCAATCGGAACGTCGCCCTCTTCGAGATTGGTCGTCAGAATGATCAGCGCGTGGCGGAAATCTACGGTGCGTCCCTTAGCGTCGGTGACGCGGCCATCGTCGAGAATCTGCAGCAGAATGGAAGCCACGTCGGGATGCGCTTTTTCGAGCTCGTCAAAGAGCACCACGCAGTACGGGCGCCGGCGAACCGGCTCGGTGAGTTGCCCCGACTCGTCGTGACCGGCATATCCGGGCGGTGCGCCCAGTAAGCGCGAGACGGTGTGCGGTTCGGTGAACTCAGAAAGGTCGATGCGCACGAGCGCGTTCTCACTGCCGAAGAGCGCTTCGGCCAAAGCCTTCGCCAGCTCGGTCTTGCCGACGCCGCTGGGGCCGCGGAAGAGGAAGCTGCCCAGTGGTTTGCGCGGATCGTGCAGGCCGGTGCGTGCGCGCCGGATCGCGTCGGAGACCGCGGAGATGGCGCGGTCTTGCCCGATTACGCGGCGCGCCAGCAAAGCGTCGAGCTCCAGTAGCCGATCGGCTTGCGATTCGGTCAGCGCGGCCTGCGGAATGCCGGTCCAACGCGTGACGACGGCGGCGACGTCGTCGCGGGTACCACGTGGTGAGTCGACTTTACCTTTGTTGAGCAGCGCGACGGATGCCGCGGCTTCGTCGATTAGATCGATGGCCTTATCGGGCAGAAAACGATCGGCGATGTACCGCGCCGAGAGCGATGCAGCCGCTTCGATCGCGTCGTCACCGATGGTGACGTTGTGGTGCAGCGCGTACCGTTCGCGCAATCCGCGTAAAATATGTACGGTGGCGTCAATGGTCGGCTCTTCGACCATTACCGGTTGGAAGCGCCGCTCGAGCGCCGCATCGGACTCGACGTACTTACGGTATTCGTCAAACGTCGTGGCGCCGATGCATTGCAGGTCGCCGCGTGCCAGCTCCGGCTTGATCATCGCGGAGAGGTCG
>CAZMPP010000374.1:0-2515 GCA_964568035.1 uncultured bacterium | reverse complement strand
AGCACGAAGGCCGCGGCGATGTCGGTCGAGCCCATGCCGGTGGCAAAAGCGCCAAAGGCGCCGTAGGTGCAGGTGTGCGAATCGCCGCCGACGATCAACTCGCCGGGTGCGACCAAACCCTCTTCAGGAAGCACGACGTGTTCGATGCCGCCGCGTCCGACGTCGAAGAAGTGCTCGATGTTCTGCTCCTTGGCGAAATCTTTCATGAGCTTAGCGAGCTTGGCAGACTGCGCATCTTTGGCCGGCACAAAGTGATCTTCGACCAGCGCGATCTTGCCGGGGTCGAAGACGCGCGTCGCGCCCTTCATGCCGCGCATCACGCCGATGGCGACGGCGGCGGAGAGCTCGTTGGCCAACACGAGGTCGACTTTTGCGTTAATGATCTGGCCGGGTTCGACGCTTTCGAGTCCGGCGTGCCGCGCGAGAATTTTTTCGGTAAGTGTCATGCCCATGATAAGCCCATTATAGCGCGAAGTACGCTTGGGACCCTCTGAGATGCATGACGACCGAACCTTTGGCTTTGCCACGCGCGCCCTTCACGCCGGGACGCCGCCCGATCCGGCGACGGGGGCACGTGCCGTACCGATTTATCAGACCGCGGCCTACGTCTTCGGCTCGACCGAACAGGCGGCTGAGCTCTTCGCGCTGCGCAGCTACGGCCACATCTACAGCCGTATCAGCAATCCAACGGTTGCCGCGTTCGAGGAGCGGATGGCCAGCCTCGAAGGCGGGCTCGGCGCCGTTGCCTTCTCCAGCGGCCTGGCGGCGCAGCTCTGTACCGTCCTGACGTTGGCGCAGGCCGGCGACCACGTCGTCTGCACGCAGAGCGTTTACGGCGGGACGATCACCCAGCTCAGCGTCACCATCAAACGGATGGGCATCGAGACGACCTTCGTTCCCGTGGACGACTTCGCCGCGATGCGCGACGCGATCGGCCCGCAAACGCGGTTTCTCTTTGCGGAGACGGTCGGTAACCCATCGGGCGTCGTCGCCAATATTGCCGCGCTAGCGGAGTTGGCGCACGGGTGCGGCGTGCCGCTGGTTATCGATAACACCTTCGCGACACCGTATCTGTGCCGCCCGATCGAACGGGGCGCCGACATCGTCGTACACTCCGCGACCAAGTTTCTCAACGGACATGGAACGGCTATCGGCGGCGTGATGGTGGAATCGGGAAATTTTCCGTGGGGCAGCGGACGCTTTCCGCTGCTCTCCGAGCCGAGCCCCGGTTATCAACAGAAAGTGTTCACCGAGACGTTCGGCGAGTATGCGTTTTTGATGCGGGCGCGCGCCGAAGTGCTGCGCGACGTCGGCGCACAGATGTCGCCGATGGACGCCTGGCTCGTGCTTCTGGGGTTAGAGACGCTGCCGCTGCGCATGGACCGGCACGTGCAGAATACCGCCGCGATCGTCGCCTTCCTAAAGGAGCGCGCCGAAGTGGCCTGGGTTCGCGAACCGCAGATGGGGTCTATCTTTACGTTTGGTTTACGCGGCGGCCGCGAAGCGGGGCGGCGCTTCATCGACGCGCTGCAGCTTTGGAGTCATCTGGCCAACGTCGGCGATTCCAAGAGCCTGGTGATTCATCCGGCATCTACCACGCACTCGCAGCTCTCCGACGACGAGCTGCGTAAGGCCGGCGTCGAGCCGGAGTCGGTGCGGCTTTCGGTCGGCCTGGAAGACGTCGCCGATCTTACCTGGGATCTCGATAGCGCGTTGCGCGCCGCGGTGCGCGTGTGATTCTCACGACGCCGTCGCAGCGGCGCGATCTCCTCGACCGCGTGCGGACCATTGCCATTGTCGGTGCTTCGGCCAATCCGCTGCGTCCGAGCTATACGGTCTTCTCCTACTTGCGGCGCCGGCCGGAGTACGATGTGACGCCGATCAATCCGACGATTGCCGCAGTTGACGGCATCAAAGCCTATCCGTCGCTCGTCGCGTATGCGGCCGAACGCGGCGCACCCGACGTCGTCGACGTCTTCCGCCGGCCGAGCGAAGTGACGGCCGTCGTCGAGGATGCGATTGCGGCCCGGGCCAAAGCGATCTGGTTTCAATACGGCATCGTCAACGACGAGGCGATCGAGCTCGCCGACCGCAGCGGGCTGGAGGTCGTTGTCGATCGCTGCATCAAGGTCGAGCACGCGCGCTTCTGCGGCGGCCTCTCGACCAGCGGGCTCAACAGCGGGTTAATTAGTTCCCGCTGGAGCGCCCGCAAATCAAGAGACTGATCGCGTCAGTACTGGCCGGGCGGATTCGTCTACGCCAAAGGGGACCACCGGTACTGTCGCAGATGATTTTCGCGATCTTTCCCTCCGATTATTGAGAGTAGTTCTTCCAATCGACCGCGGTCATCGCACTGCTCAAGCCGTTTACGCTTCCTAACGTTTGAAGAGGCGCAGCGCCCGGATAGCTGTAAACGTAGACCTTTGACCCGTCGGTTATGAGAAGCTGATCGTTCGCACGATTGATTCGCACGTTCCGCGCCGCAATGCCGGAAATAAGAGTACTCGCGGCATTG
>CAZMPP010000373.1:0-2522 GCA_964568035.1 uncultured bacterium | reverse complement strand
TCGTCGGCGGTAATCTGCAGCACGACGCACGTATCCGGACCGCCCTTGTGCAGCTGCCCGGTTGAATGCAGGAAGCGCGGTCCAAATCCAACGGTCGTCGCGACCCTGTGCGCGTCGCGAATCTTCAGCCGCAACTCGTCGAGAAGGGCCGCATGCGTTTCGTTGCGGGCGATGTACGCCGTGATCGCGTTGTAGTCGTGGGGACGTAGCTGTGCGAAGAGCCCGGCGAGCGCCTGCGTCGGCGTCTGCGCGGAGATGCCGGTGCTTCCCGAGAGATACGTGACATTAAATGCCGTGCCGTCCACGTTTGCCTTCGGCTCGTCGAAACTCCCGTTCTTGGCGTACTGCTGCAGCAGCGCGACCGTATTATCTTTTGATTCCTGAACGTTGGGCTGATCGAAGGCGTCGATGCCTAAGATCACGCCCGCCGCGGCGACCGCGATCTCCCAAAGGTAGAACTGTTCGCCGACGTCGTAGGGGTCGTTCATGTCGAGCCGGATAACGGGATGTCCGGCGGCTTCGAGTGCCCGCAGCTTGTCGTCGGTCTCCGCCGCGGGGCCGGGGAGGTTTGCGCCGACATACACGAAGACGCGATCGTCGCTGTAGTCGTCGGGCACGCCGAGCGCCTCGCCTTCGATCGGCACGATGCCTTTGCCCATCTTACCGGTGGACTCGGCGATGAGTTGTTCGGCCCACGCGCCGAAGGCTTTGACCGCGGGATGCGTGACGATCGTCAGCTTGTCGCGGCCATTGCGCGCTAGGCCGCCGATGGCCGCACCGAAGCGAACGCCAGGAGCGGTGCGCGGATCGACGCTGCGGTCGTTGGCGTGCATCGCGCCCAGCGCGCGGTCGAGAAGAAGGTTAATATCGTAACCGGCGGTTGCCGACGGCGCGATGCCGACGAACGAGAGCGCCGAGTATCGCCCACCGATGTTCGGATCGTTCTCGAAGTCGGCGCGGAAGTCCATATCTTGCGCCTCTTTGTCGAGCTTCGTGCCGGGGTCGGTGATGGCGGCGAAGTTTCGGGCCGCCGAAGCAGCGCCGATCTCTTTGGAAACCTTTTCGTAGAAGTAGGCATAGAACGCGTTAGGCTCGGTGGTCGTGCCGCTCTTGCTGGAGATGATGAAGAGCGTCGAGGCAATGTCGATCTTACCCTCGAGCTCCTTGATTTGCTGCGGACAGGTCGAGTCGAGCACGTAGAGCTGTGGGAACCCGTCAATTCTTCCGAAGGTGTCGGCGATAATGTCGGGCGCGAGCGAGCTGCCGCCCATGCCGCAGACGACGGCGAAGTCGAAGACATCCTTAGCAGCCGATGCAAAGCTGCGAAGGCCCGGGACCTCGTCGAGCATATGCTGCGGAATGTCCAGCCATCCCAGCGACTTTTTGATGATCGCGACGTGGTCGGGTTCGCTCGACCATAGCGTCGCGTCGAGCGACCAGATCCGCTTAAGGAAATCGGCCGTAGCTAGCTGGTCGAGCGCGCCGTCGAAGATGGGCTGCGACGAGCCGAGGGCAAAGTGCACGCGGTCGGCGCCGCCCGAGGCCAGCAGCTTCTGCTTGTAGACGATCGCCCCGAGCAGCGCGGCGAACGAATCGGAGAAGAGCTTGACGCCTTCGGTTTGCAGATCCGAGGTTACCTCGAAGAGCGATATTTTTGCGTCCTGCAGGCCGCGCATCACGTCGGTCGCTTCGCGCAGGTCGGTCTCGACCGTATCGGGCACGACCGTGCCGTGATCGAGCAGCGCTTCGAGCGTCGTCGGCGGCATGGTGTTGACCGTATCCGGTCCGACGACCGTTTCGACGTACATCAAGTCGGGATAGTGCGGGTTCTTCGTTGAGGTCGAGGCCCACAGCGGACGCTGCACGGCGGCACCGGCCGCCCGCAGCGGCGCGAAGTCGTCACCTTCAAAGAGCTCCTTGAACTTTTGATAGGTTAGCTTCAGGTTGGCGATGCCGGCCTTGCCCAAGAGGTGGTCGAGTTTGTCGCCTTTGGCGATGCAGTTCTGCAGCATCTTGTCGACGACGGTGTCGATGCGGCTGACGAACACCGAATTGACCGAACGGACCTTATCGACCGGCTTACCATCACCGGCCCGGCGCTGCAAGCCTTTGATATAGGCGCGCGCCGCCTTCTCGTACATCTCGACCGAGAAGATCAGCGTAACGTTGATGTTGTAGCCACGATAGATCGACTCTTCGATCGCCGGCAAGCCCTCTTTGGTGCCGGGAATTTTGATCATCACGTTGGGTCGGTTAACGCGTCCCCACAGTTGCTCGACCATCGCAATGGTGCCGGCCGTATCGTTAGCCAGCAATGGCGAGACCTCCAGGCTGACGAATCCGTCGTTACCGCCGGAGGAGTCGTAGACCGGACGAAAGGCGTCGCACGCGCTTTGAATATCTTGGATGGCAAGATCCCAGAAGAGCGCGTCGGCGCTTTTCTCCGTTCCGATCAGCTTCGCAAGCTACTCGTCGTAATCGTTGCCCGCGCCGATCGCTTTTTCGAAGATCGTCGGATTGCT
>CAZMPP010000372.1:0-2543 GCA_964568035.1 uncultured bacterium | reverse complement strand
AGGTCGGCCGTCCATGTTGCGCGGCCGTCCGTTCGATCGCCGGCATCATCCGGTCGAGCACCGAGGCGAAACGCTCCGGCGATATCGCTTCGCCGTCGATGCGCGCGCGCTCGGTCATCGATCGCAGATGCGGTTTGGTGTGAAGTCCGGTACGTTTACCGGCGCCGCGCAACGCCGCGGCGATCATCGTCGCCGTGGAGCCCTTACCGCTGGTGCCGCCGACGTGAATGGTGGGATAGGCAGCTTGCGGGTCGCCGAGCTCGTGCAGAAACGCCCGCATGCGATCGAGTTTGTACGAGGTGCGGCGCGAAACGCTCTCGTCGATCGTTTCCAAAAGGTAGGCTTGTGCGGCGCGGAAGCTCGAGATAACGTTCATCCGTCGTCCACCCGATCCGAGAGCAGCTCGAGCGCGTGAGGAAGAACCGGCATCACCACGTCCAAGCACTCGGCGACCGCGCGAGGACTGCCGGGCAGATTGAGGATCAGCGTGCGATCGCGCACGCCGGCAAGCCCTCGCGATAACATCGCGCTCTTGATGTGGGCGACTGATGCCGCCCGAATTGCCTCCGGGATGCCGGGCACTTCATAATCGAGAACCGCAGCCGTGGCTTGCGGGGTGCGATCGCGCGGAGCCAGTCCCGTGCCGCCGCTGGTCAGCACCAGATCGGCCGACCGTGAATCGGCGAGCTCGATCAACTCGGCCTGCAGAGCCGCCGCATCGTCGGGCAGCACGCGTTCGCGCACGACCTCGTACGCGCCGCCCAAACGCTCCTTCATCACCGGAATGCACTCGTCGGCACGCTCGCCCGAGGCGGCCCGATCCGAGAGTACGATGAGGGCCACGCGAAAACTCATTGCGCGCGCCACGGGCCGCTCTTGCCGCCGCTCTTCTCGAGCAGCCGCACCGTGCTGATGACAATTCCTTTGTCGAGCGCCTTGGCCATGTCGTAAATCGTCAGGGCGGCAATCGATGCCGCAACCATTGCCTCCATCTCCACCCCGGTCGGCGCGGTCGTGCGCGCCTCGGCCTCCACGCGCAGGCGGCCATCGTCGCACCAATCAAAACGCACGTCGACGCTCGACAGCGGGAGCGGATGTGCCAGCGGAATGAGGGCTGCGGTTTGCTTTGCGGCCATGATGCCGGCGATCTGCGCGCTGACGAAGGCATCGCCTTTTGCCAGCGTGGCCTCGCGCAAGGCCGCGCGGGCCGTGTCGTTCATTGCGATTAATGCTTCGGCACGAGCAAACCGGAGCGTGGGGTTCTTAGCGGAAACGTCGACCATTGCGAGGCTGCCGTCGGGAGCGATATGCGTGAGCTTCATCGAGCCGGCTTCATCGGCGAGGTGCGCTTTGGAACCTCGCCCAGATCACGCACAAGAGAGCGAGCGCCCAAAGCACGACCATGTGCGTCACATGGTGCGGATGCTGCGCGCCGGACTCCGTGAATGCGTTGACCTTCCCTAGCCCGTAGAGAATACCCAGAACGAACAAGACGATGGCCAGAAAGATCGCGATGACTCTCATGTAATGACTCCTTTGCGCGCTAGGAGAAAGAAAATCGCACCCACGACGACGCAGTACCAGCCGAACGGGCGCAGATCGTTCGAACGGAAGTATCGCGTCAAAAAGGCGACGGAAAGATATGCGGCAATCCCGGCCGCAATTCCGCCGAGTATTGCCTGAATCAGAACGAGATGCGCGCCCGGAGCAAAGAGCTTGGGAATCTCGAGCAAGCCGGCGGCGAGGATGACCGGCGTCGCCAACAGGAACGAGTAGCGCGCGGCATTTTCGTGGTCGAGGTCGCAGAGCAATCCGGCAACCATCGAGATGCCCGAACGCGAGATGCCGGGAAGCAGCGCGAACGATTGCGCGAAACCGATTGCCACGCTGGCGGGATACCCGAGCGCCTCGATCGGCTTGTAGGCAGCGCCCGACGCGTGCTGACGGCGCCGCAAGAACTCACCAAGGAACATCAGCAAGCCGTTAGCCATCAAGAAGAGCGCCGCCGGCGCGGGCGATCCGAAGAGCTTGCGCACCGGTACCTCAAAGATGACGCCGAGAATTCCAACGGGGATCGTTCCGATGACCAGCCGCCACCCGATGCGCTCGTCTCGATCGTCGCTCGTCTTGCCGCGAACGATGCTGGCAAACAGCGCGCGAACGATAGCCGCCCACTCCTTACGGTAAAAGACCACCAGCGCCAACGCCGTGCCGATATGCAGCACGACGACGAACGCCAGAAACGATGGGTTGGAGCGGTCGATGTTCTTCCACTGCAGGGCGGCCGGAATCAAAATCGTGTGGCCGAGGCTCGAGATCGGGAAGAGCTCGCTGACGCCCTGCAAGAGCGCGAGGACCATCGCTTGAAAGAAGGTCACCGCGCTGCGTTATCCCGCCGAGCTTCCACCGCCTTCACCACGCGAAGAACTTGACGCTGAAGTCGTAGGCCGCCGCAATTGGCTTGCAGTCGTGAAGCGCCGGTGAGTAACGAGCGTCGCGCGCCATCGAAACGGCGACCAAATCGAGTGACGTGTTGCCGGTGC
>CAZMPP010000371.1:0-2556 GCA_964568035.1 uncultured bacterium | reverse complement strand
CGCCGCTTCGCATTCGGGACGCTCGCACCAGGCAATGTCGACCATTCCGGCGCGGCTGCGCAGAAGCTCGAAAAACTCCTCGCGCTTCTCGGTCGCGAACGTGTGGGATTCAAGAAACGCTTTCGCTTGATCGAAGAGCGAGCGCTGCACGTCGTCGAGGCGCTCGCGCAAGACCGTCGCGATCCGGTCCAGAGCGACGCTCTCGCGCTGATCGGGATCGCCCTTGGTGCGATCGCGCCGCGCCATGACGGCGGTTCCGGCATCCACGTCACGCGGACCGATTTCGATGCGGATCGGCACGCCGCGCATGTCCCACTCGCTGTATTTCCAACCGGGCTGCTCGTCGCGCGTGTCGACACGCGCGCGAAACCCGGCCGCTTTCAACGAAGCCGCAAGCTGCTCGCAGGTCTCGATCGCGCGGCGGTCGTTGGACCGCACGATCGGAATGAGAATTGCCTCGATCGGCGCCATCTTCGGGGGAATGCGCAGCCCGCGGTCGTCGCCGTGAGCCATGATCATTCCGCCGAGCATTCGCCACGAGACGCCCCACGAGGTCGTGTACGCGTACTTGATGGCGCGATCGGAGTCGACGAACTTAATATCGTAGGCTTTGGCGAAGTTTTGCCCGAGATCGTGCGAGGTTCCCGATTGCAGCGCTTTGCCGTCGGGCATCAGGGCTTCGATTGAGAAGGTCTCGACCGCTCCGGGAAAGCGCTCGCTGGCGCTCTTTCGTCCGTGATAGACCGGTATCGCGGCGACGTTTTCGGCGAAGTCCCGATAGACCTCGAGCATGCGCAGCGTCTCCTCACGACCTTCAGCGGCCGTGGCGTGCGCGGTGTGACCCTCTTGCCACAGGAACTCCATGGTGCGCAGAAAAGGGCGCGTGGCTTTCTCCCAGCGCACCACGTTGGCCCACTGGTTGATGAGGATGGGCAGGTCGCGATACGACTCAACCCATTGGGCGTACATGGTGCCGACCATCGCTTCGGAAGTCGGGCGTATAGCGAGCCGCTCGGTCAGCTCTTCACTGCCGCCTTGCGTTACCCACGCCACCTCGGGCGCGAAGCCTTCCACGTGCTCGGCCTCGCGGATCAACAGACTCTCGGGAATGAGCAGCGGAAAATACGCGTTCTCGTGTCCGGTCGCCTTAAATCGCTCGTCGAGCTGACGCTGCAGATTCTCCCACAAGCCGAAACCATAGGGGCGCAGAACCACGCATCCGCGCACCGGCGAATACGAAACCAACTCGGCCCGTAGGCAGACCGCGGTATACCACGCGGACAGGTCGGCCGCCTTGGGAGGGATCTCCTTGAGTGCGCTCCCAGCGAACGTTTCGGACATGACCGGCCCCGCTTCGCGCGCCTGCGCGCAAGCGCCTGTAACCGCGCTTGCCGGGATTGAACGGGCTCGCCGCGCATTAGGAAAGAGCGATGCCTAAGCACACGCGCATTTACACCCGCACGGGCGATGCCGGGAGCACGGGGCTGATCGGCGGCGCGCGGATCAGCAAGAATGCTCGACGCATCGAAGCGTACGGTACCGTTGACGAGCTCTCGAGCACCATTGGCGTAGCCCGGGCGGCCCTGCGTCCGTCGCTGGCGAGCGTGGAACGCGCGGCCCGGTTAGACCAATGGCTGGCCTGGACGCAGGACGTGCTCTTCAATCTGGGCAGCGATCTCGCTACGCCGCTGCCGGAGCGTGGGCAAAACGCTCCGCGCGTCGGCGACGCCGATGCGCAAGCGCTCGAACGTGCTATCGACGCTGCCGAAAACGACCTGCCGATGCTGGCAAACTTTATTCACCCCGGAGGATCGCTTCCCGGCGCCCAGCTGCACGTCGCCCGCACCGTCTGCCGGCGCGCCGAACGCCTCGTCGTGGGGCTCGCGGAAGACGGCGAAGCCGAGCCGCCGGCAGCGCTGCGGTATCTCAATCGGCTCTCCGATGCGCTCTTCGTTTGGGCTCGCTGGATCAACGACGCGCTCGGCGTTCCCGAGCATCTGTGGGATCCGTCGAGCCGCCCGCCGTCGTAGGGTCTGCGGGGAACCCGCATTTGTGCTCCGAAGCGGTGCGGTAATGTCGTTCTTTTCGGCGCTCTTTGCGACGACCGACGTTGAGAAGCTGCGCGAACTTGGCTCGCGCAAAATTCTGCGCCGCGCGCTGACGGCAAAAGACCTCATCGCGATCGGCCTGGGGACGATGATCGGCGGCGGAATCTTCACGACGATCGGCACGGGCGTCAAGGGTGCCGGGCCGGCGGTGATCATCTCCTACCTGCTGGCCGGCTTGACGTCGTTCTTCGCCGCCCTCTGTTACGCCGAGCTCGGCGCGATGGTTCCGGTCGCCGGAAGCGCCTATACCTACGCCTACGCCACCATGGGCAAGCTCTTTGCCTGGATCATCGGCTTCGCGCTGATCTTTGAATACGGAATCAGCGCCGCGCCCGTCGCCCAACAATTTTCTGCCGCGATTCAGGACGTCGCCAAAGATGCCGGCCTCGTTTTGCCGGCATGGGCGCAGCAATCCAACTTGATCATGCACGGTGCCTGGTGGCAGCCC
>CAZMPP010000370.1:0-2561 GCA_964568035.1 uncultured bacterium | reverse complement strand
GTAATACCAGTGCCCGCTATAGCCCGATTCGCTGAGCGC
Source organism: uncultured bacterium (assembly GCA_964568035.1). Classification (GTDB taxonomy): domain Bacteria; phylum Vulcanimicrobiota; class Vulcanimicrobiia; order Vulcanimicrobiales; family Vulcanimicrobiaceae; genus Cybelea. Next base: position 2,522 of record CAZMPP010000370.1, on the reverse strand, counting down.
GAGCAGGTCGCCGCGATCGTCATACGCGACACTCGGGAAATGGTTGTCGTCGCCACCGCCGTAAAACGTCGGCGTGCCGCTCGCATGGCGGTAGATGGCGATGTTACCGTCTCCGTAATAGGAGTAGTCGCGCGTTCCATAGTCGGCGATGGCCAGGTCACCCGTAGCCGGGGAGACCGCGCAGCCGCGCGGTGTATAGGGAGAAGTATCGAGCGTGGCGATCGGCTTGCTGCCGCCGTGCGCGTACTCGTAGACTTTCTTCGCTTGATAATCGGTTATGAAGACGTTGCCGGATTGATCGGAGCATTGGCCAGACGGTTGCTTAAATTTTGTCAAAACGGTCGCGAGCTTTTGTTGCCAGTAGCGATAGACGTTTACCGTGCCGTTCTGATTGGAGACGTAGAGCAAATCGCGCTGTTGTCCCGTCGGGGTCGGCGAGATGGGGGGCGAAGCTACGCCGGGGACGATGTGCGAACCCGTAGAGCCGCCGCACGCCGGAAGTACGAGCGATATCAGCGCGGTGAGCCCGAGGCGAAAGAGCGGTTTAAAAAGCATGTGTCTTACTTTCTCGGTGCGAGACTGATGGCAGTGCCGGTTGGTGAATCCAGGTCCTTAGTGATGCGGCCGATGAGAGTACCGCCGGCTGGGTAGGTCCAATAGTCGGCAGCGCTTTTGCCGGAGAAGGAGGAGTCAGCCGCGACGAATTGAGTCGCCTTTGATTTTGGCGTTTTCCGATAGACTGACGGCGCGGTTAGGGTGCCATAGCTTCCGGAGAACGTGATGGTGTCGATGTATTGAGGCGCGACGTTTATGGTAAAGCGGTAGATCTTGTTGTAACTCAAGATCCCCCAATACTTTCCATCCCAGACGACGCCTTGAACGCTGGACCAGCTCGACCGCTGGCTCGGGGCGGTGAGGTCCTCTTCGATGAGCTGCGAACCGCCTTTGGGGAGGTAGTAAAAGCGGACATAGTAGTCAAAGCCGCCCACTTCACTTGCCGTAAGGAGATCGCCGTGTTTGTCGTAGGCGCAGCCGACGAAGTGATCTTCGTTGCCGGTTGAATAGAAAACCGGCTGGCCGCTGCCGCGTTTGAACACCGCCAGATTCCCCTTGCCGTAGCGGCTGGCCGGATCACTCACGACCGCAAGGTTGCCGCTGGACGACGCGACGGAACAGGCGTCGGGCGTGTTCGGTGAGTCGTAGAGGATGTTGATGGGCTTGGTGCCGCCGCGCGCGTACTCGTCGATTTTGCTGGTTCCGTAGTCGGTAATGTAGACATCGCCGAGGCTATCAGCGCACTCGCCCCGCGGCTTCGAAAACTTGGTGAGAACGCCGATAAGCGTTGAGTTTCCGTTTTCAAAAATACTTACCGTTCCGCTCGCGTTCGCAACGTAGAGCAGATCTTGCTGCGTGCCGCTTTTGGTGAGCCACGAGGTGGCGGATGCGGCGGGCAGAACGGGATTGGCGGGTGGGGATGCGGCGCAACCGCCGACCACAACGGCACCGGCAAAGGCTGCCGCGATACCTAGAGCGCGACAAGAAGTCATGGTGCGATTTTTTGACACGGCCGGCGCGGGTGCCTCGCCCATCGCCTGCTTGCTCGGTAGAGCGTCTGGAGAACAAAGCCGCGCCGTCGAACGTTTATTCCTCGTTCAGAGCTATTTCGATGGCCGCGTTCTGAGTCGAGGTTTTTTCGCCGCGCTTTGCGTAAGCGTGGCGGCTGCAATGTTGTCGAGGCAGACAGAGCGCAGCCGCAGATGGGCGCGCGTGGAGCACGCTGCGCATGGCAAGTCGTGGATCCTGACCAATTTAGAAAGCGACTCACCCGTTTAGAAAGAGCGACGGGGTCGTACTGAGCGACGCCTTCGATTTTGCAACCTACTGACCTCAGGTCACTCGTAAATTCTGACCCATTATCGAAGCGGATGGTTTTCGGCAACACTCGCTCCAACGCAATCGCCTCGAAGACGCGGATAACGTCCGCGCTGCCCAGGAAATGCGCAATTCCTAGGGCCAGGCATTCTTTAGTGAAATCGTCGCCGATGGTTAACGCCCGAAACTGCCGGCTGTTGGCAAGCCGATCGTGCATGAAGTCGAGTGACCATCGCTCGTTCGGAGCAGTCACGGGCGTGAGCAGCGCTCCGCGGACGTAGTTCACCTTACGTTTCTTGCGTGACCTAGCCTAGAGCCGCATTTGAAGACCGAGCGAGCCACCTGACCCGTACACTCCCATGATGATCGAAGAGCTCCGTACCAATGACGTTTTCGCGACACGCGTAGCCGGAGTCATGTGCGGTTTGCTTCCGGGTTGCACTTGGGTTGCACCTGTCGGACGCCTCGACTGGCCCGAACGACGAAAGGTTGGATACGCAAACAGACAAGGACAGAAACGAGGAACCGCTGACGAAACCGAACGCCGCTCGGCGCCGGGCCTGCCCGACCTTGTATCCTGGCCGGGCCAGGGCATAGCGGCGGCGAACTTCTGAAGTCGCAAACCCGCCCCGCTTCCGGGAGGCCTCTCA
>CAZMPP010000369.1:0-2567 GCA_964568035.1 uncultured bacterium | reverse complement strand
GGCCTAGCGCTCTGAGCAAAATGCGAACGACTTCGTTCTCGAACCAGTCATCCTGAGCGGCTTCGCGCGGATGTATGCGGGTACGTGTGTTTAAGGCGACGGCCAAAACTTCGGCGTCAGCGGTAAGCCAGTCAATATGCTGGTAGCGCCTCTTGAACCACAGGCTGGAGCTTGGTATTGTTCTCTTAACCGACTCGTAGTATTGAAACAGCATTAGCGCAAACGTTGGGATCCGCGCGATCTGAGGTGCGCCTTCAAGCACTTCCAACATGTGTTCGAGGGCATACAAATCTCGCTCCGCACGCTGGCGATAGGCATTCTGAAAAGAAGCATTGTCGTACCGATATCCGCGAGGCGTGGCTTTTTGTATTGCATCGATTATATCGAAGTGAAGCTGCCCCAGCAATTGAAGGGGGTCAAATAGCCGAAACACCCCGATGCCAACGGTCACGAATGTCCTGATAGCATATACGATCGCGAGTGTCAGTATTAGGATGCTAAAGTAGCCAATGTGAATCCCTAAAGATTGTCCGAGGAGGAGAAAAGCCGAGTAGCAAGACAGAAACGCCATGGCCTTAAGGAATGTATTGCTCGCAATGTCCTTAAAAAGGAGCTCGCGGATGTCTCCGTGGATGCGACCGTAGACAGTGCTGACTACGACGCTAAAAGCAGCGCTGTACAAACCGATGATGATGACGGAGAGCTGCAGCACGGCTGCCGCAATCGCGTTTATGTATGGTTGCTGAAGACCCGGAAGCCGGACGCCAAGCGACACAAGCCGTGAATGAGCCGTATGCAATGCGGAGTCGACGCTGAATGTTACGGCGGTGGCTATTAAGGCGATGGCTATACCGCCGAGGGCTACGAGAAGGAAGCTATAGAGGACCGGAAGCTCAAGGCGCAGGGATCGCCCGGCCTGGCGAGCGCGAAAGTCAATCGTTTGGGAGTTGAACTCCGCCTTAAGGAGGCGGCGCCGAGCCCGCCAAAAGGCTGGCCGACCCGCCAGGAGCGCGAGAATGGCTGCCGATGCGGCTTTAGCTGAACCGAGCCGGGCTACAAGAGTAGCTCGCCTCCAGATGGTTCGAAGATCCACCCCTAGACCTTCGGTCGCTTGGCCTGCTCTGCCCTCGCTCCCGCCCTATCGAATACTTCGGCTGCGAGCTTTCTTAATGCGGTCTTGAGCCCGAGATAGGTGGCGGGAAACCATTGCGAGGTCTTCATCGAGGCGCACCGCCTCCGCCGAGGCCAATGAAGGAGCGCGACGCACCGAAGGCAGCCCCGATTCCGCCGCGAGCTCGTCTAAGGAAAGGCCCAAGACGGCGGCGACCTTGGCGCTGGTGCTGAAGTAGGGGTCACTGCGTTCGTCCCGCTCGATCCGCGACAGCATCGCGGCGTGAATCCCGGCTCGCCGTGCTACTGCGGCCTGAGAGAGGCCCTCTGCCTCCCGTGCGCTCTGATCGCCGGCCCAATTCGTTTTGACGCCACGGTCGAGCCTGTGCCGGAGTGCCTTCCCCCGCCTGTGACCGTAAAGTATCGAACCGAATGGTGTCGAATGGTCTTAGGCGTCGATGCGAGCGCAAATGTACCTGGCGATCGCGTTAGCGGGCGCCCTTACTTTAGTGGGCGTTTCCGCTCGTGCGTCTTGCCGTTTGGACGACGCAATGAAAGCCTTTGGCTTGTGCGAGAGCGATATTGATTGGCACGATGCTCACGCGGCGCTGACGGACTGCAAAGCGGCAGGGATGGCATTCAGAGCCTGTCGCGCCGACTCGGTCGCCTATTCGAGTCTAGACGCTAGGCACCGCGACGAGTTGGAGTATTACATTGCTTACTCGCAGTTCGGCGTCGCTGGAGCCGAGGCGCATTCCGCCACTACTGAAGACGACGCCGCACGGGCACGTAGAGATTTCTTCGCCGCTCGCGTCGGCTTCGAGAAGGTCATCGCAGAGGGTGACCTGCCGCAGTGGATGATGAAAGCGGCGAAGCTGATAGTTCGTACGATTGACGCGAATGAGCCACGCTAGAATCGCGAATGAGCCACGCTAGAATCGCGAATGAGCCACGCTAGAATAAGGATAAGATGAAGGCGACTGACAAGGTAGTCGTTCTAGTGGTGGTCGGCCTCTGCGCGCTTATCATCGCCGGCTACTACCAACCGTTTGAAGTTCACCAGGGCTACGGGCTGCACTATCCTACGACGGTCTACTGCTCAGCGCAAAAGTGGTGGTGGCCCGACTGCCATGGCCGGTTCTACGTAACGATATTCGAAATGGCCGCTGTCGTCGCTTTTGCAGCAGCAGCTCGCGCTTACCTCAATCGTCCGCGTTCGTGAGGCACTGGCCTTGAATGACTATGGCAACCCAGCGCGACGAGGGTCTCTCGTTACGAAGCCGACTTACCCGAATCGGACAGTGCCTCGCCAGCCGCGATTAGCCGCTCCCCAGCCCAGCGGGTTCCGCTGGCAGTGGCCTTAGCGGATCGGCGGCTACGCTGCCGGGATCGCGGCGCTGGCGAGTCAAGCAGGATGCGCTTCGTTCGTCGCTGCATCGTGGGAGATGCTCAAGAAT
>CAZMPP010000368.1:0-2568 GCA_964568035.1 uncultured bacterium | reverse complement strand
CTGGGAGAGGGGTACTCTACCCCGTGGTTTTGACGTCGATTTCTCTACACTGCTTGAATAAAATGGCTCGACGCTTTTTCCTGTTGCCAGCGGCGGCGCTAGGGTTCTACGGCCAGAGCGGTCGGCACAAAATGTGACGGGTTTATCGTGAGGAGCGGGAGAGTTTCGCCGGGACGATACACCGTGACGTTGCCGGCATCGCGGTTGGCAACGTAAAGGTTACGATTGCGCGGATTGATCGCCAGGGCTACGGGGTCGTTGGAGTTCGTCGTAAGGTAGTCGCGGCAGTGCTGCCAGTCGCACTGAAGGACTTTACCGGGGCTGCTTTCCGAAACGTAGATGGTGTTCGCATTGTCGCCGACCATCGCTTTGAGGTTGCGTCCCTCGGCAATCTTCTTGAGGAATCCGGATTTCTGGGAGTAGACCGCCACCATGAAATCCGGCGAGAGTGCGATCTGGGAAAAGACGGCGGCCAACGAACCGTCGCCGTCGGAGTTGACCGTGATCTTGCTTGCGTTGACGCCGCGTAGACTGTGGGAAAACTTCGACATGCGCGACCGCACGGCATAGCCGTCGAGAAAACTGCCGTGGATTGCCTGCGACGCGACCCAGAGCAGGTTCGGCGCGGGGAGCATCGTCATCGGGAGCGCGAAGTCTTTAATCTCCAGAAACGGTTTTCGGTCCACATTGGGCGAGTAGATCTTGATGTCGCCGCCGAGGAGGGCCGGCGTGTTGACGTAGAGGTAGTTCTGGTCGTCGGTCGCCACCGAGCTATGATTCCATCGGGGCAGATCGTGGATTTCGCGGATCCTCTCCAGGTCGCTGATCCTGAACTCGGACACGATATATTCGCCGAGGCCCTCGGTATCGTTGGTGCCGATGTAGAGGTGGCCGCGGCGGTCAAATGCCAGCGAGTTGGGATGGTATCGTTCGCCCGGAGAGACGATGGTCGCGAACTCTCGAGTGCTACCGGGATGGAAGAGCCGGATTTGCCGGGCCTTGGGATTGGCGACGTCGAGTACTGCGAGGGTGCCGTGGCCGACGACAAATGGCGGTCCGGGTGATGGGAGTGGTTGCGGTGGCGGCGGGTTCGTCCCAACGCTTCCGCTGCAGGCCACGCAGAGCAAGGCCGGCACGATCCACAAGATGTATCGCCGCAAACTATACATAGTGCGAAGCCTCCGTCACGGCGTTCGTTCGGCTGACGGCGTCCATCGCACCTGCGCCCCAGGTGCCGGCCACTACGGATTTATTACGAACTTTGTCGCCGGCACGTTGCGGATGCAGCTGGTGTCAGCCCGGTTCAATTGGTTGAAGAACGACGCGGTGATGGCGTAGGCGCAAGCGTTTGCCGCTTCGGAGGGGCTGCCGAAGGCAACGTGGGCAACGTTCGGAATGGTGACGACGGTGGCGCTCGATAACGTCCGCGCCGCATAGGGACCAAACGATGCTGCCGTTTGAGCGTCGTACTGAGAGGAAATCACCAGCGTCGGGATACTGCTGCGCGTCGCGGCTCGCACCGATGAAGCGACTCTGGGCACGTCCCACTCACGACAGTTTTCGCGCATGAACGGCAAGGGACCATTTCTTAGGATCGAAACGGGAAACATCGGAAACGCTCGCCGTCCCGCTTCAATCACGCTCTTCTCGGATTCGTAGGGCACCCATTCCCCGCAAGAGACGCCGTAAAAGAGTCCGTTGCTTACTACACCAATGCCCGCGGGATCGAGCTTTGGCGCAGCCCACGTTGAGGCAATGGGTGTCGGGTCGCCGTGCGCGAGTGCGTCAATTGAGGCGGGTACTTTGGCGGCAAAGTGCGTCCCAGGCGAGACTGCCCATTGCGCGAGCATGCCACCGCTGATTTTGACGTTCACTTTTCCGGGATGGCCGGGCAATTGGACCGCGACCGTCTTGGGAGATGCCTCGTATTGGAGTACCAGGCGCCGAAATGTTGCTCCGATGTCCCCATAGCGCTTGCGGCACGGCGTTTGATCGCGACACGCTTTGAAGACCGCATTGATGCCTTCGCCGGAGCTGGTCCACGCGGCAGCTCCGCCCGCGAGCGGCGGCGGAAAGACGCCGTCAATGGCAACGGCGCGGATCCCGCCTGAATACAGCCGCATATACGTAAGCGCTAAATCGGTTCCGTACGAGATCCCGTAGAGGTTCCATTTCGGGATCTGCAGCGCAACGCGCAGAGCTTCGAGGTCATCCGCACTTTCCAGCGTGTTGTACGCGCCGAGGTCGGACGTGCGCGCCGTGACCTCCCGCCGGCACTCCAGCGTCGCGCTGGTATAGGCGCTTCCGGTCGCGGCCGCATCGTACGGCATGTTCAAGGTCTTTGCGGCCCAGCGGTCGACGGAGGCGCACGTCAGCTTCGGCCGGGCGCTATACGTACCTCGCTGCGACATGAAGATCACGTCCCGATCGGCATTGAGCTTTCCGGCCACCGCCATGGGAATCTCGGTGATCGCGTCGTCTCCGGGTCCTCCGGCGAGCCAGACGATCGGGTCGCTCTTTGGTCGTCGCGATGTCGCCGGAAGAATCGCCACCGAGAGGCTGATCGTT
>CAZMPP010000367.1:0-2590 GCA_964568035.1 uncultured bacterium | reverse complement strand
GCGGTGGGATCCCAAACGCGATCTGCGGCTCGGCTGGAACGTCGTGCGGGGCGAGCTCGACGAGGCCTTGAGCGAGGAAGCGGTGTCGCGAGTTCGCCGCTTCCGTCAACTGCGCGAAGGTTGGATCGACGCGATGCAAACGCTGCCGTTCGAGGACTTCGTGCGTAAAGTTTGGCGTGAAGGGCTGGCTCGCGAAGGCGATCCGGGTTCGGCGCGGGGACGGGCGCAGCAGTCTGTTCTTAAACGGCTGCTGGAGCGCTTGAGCGATTTCCTCGCCGATCGCCCCGAAGCAATGTTGGGCGATGTGCTCGAGTATGCGCAGGAGCGCATGACCAACGACTTGGAGAGCTCCGTCCCGCCCGGCGCCCACTGCGAAGGCTTCGTCCGGATGCTCAGCGTCGAAGCCGCGCAAGGCCGCGAGTTCGACCGGGTCGTCGTCGCCAACGTGCGGCCGGGCGCCTTTCCGCGCTGGTACGCACCGGATGCATTTCTCTTTAGCCCGCGCTACGGCATGATTCCCAAGGAGAACTCGGGCGACGCGCGTGCATCCCGGACGGCCAAATATACGTTTTATACGTTTCGTATGAAGAGTGCCCAGGGCTACAACGACCGGGAGCGGCGTGCCTTCGAGTACGCGCTTAGCCGCGCTCGCAAGAACGTGCTGGTGACCGCGTCGGGGCCGTCGACGCGCGGCGTCACTGCGCCCGAATTCCTCGAAGAGCTCCGCTAAGGAAACTCTCGATGCGTCTGCGGGAACTATCCGTGGAAGCCTACGCTCGTGAGGTATTGCCACAGACGGCCGAACTGTGGGCCGGCCGCCGCAGCTTCGACGCGTACGCCGAGCAAACGCTCGCGCTGGCGACCAGCGCCTACGGAAAGCGATCCTACCGGACGATCGGTCTTTATGACGGCGGTACGCTCGTCGCGTCGTTCAAGCGTTACGAACGGACGGTGCAGGACCGCGCTCAGAAGCTGCGCGCCTTTGGTTTCGGCGCGGTCTTTACCCCGCCGGAGTACCGGGGCCGCGGATACGCGAGCATCCTCGTGGCGTCGGCGCTCGACGCGGCACGCGCCGATGGTTACGATGTAGCCTTCTTATTCTCCGATATTCGGCCCCAGTTTTACGCCGAGTTAGGCTTTCGCGCGCTACCGTCGCGCGAGTTCTCGCTGCATGCCGATGCGTTACCCTCCGGCCGCCTCGCGCCTGCCCGGCTCGATTCGGACGAAGACTGGCGGGCCGTCCGGCGTTGCTACGAGTTTACCTCGCGCCGCGGCGGGATCGGCTTCGGTCGCAACGCAACGCTCTGGGGCTGGACGCGGCTGCGCATTGCACACGGGTCCGAACATCGAACTGGTGACACGGTGAATCTCGTCGTGCGCCGCGGCAAAGTTATCTCCGCCTACATTCTCGGAGTGCGCGTGGCGCAGCGCGACACGTACGTGGTCGACGAGTACGGATTCGGCAGCGAAGCGGCTGCGGCAACGATACCGGCACTGCTGCGCGCTGCGGCAGGCGACCTGCGGCGCATCGCCGGTTGGCTTCCGCCGGCCGGTGCGCGCGATCTGCTTCCGCGGCTTTCGGTGCGACGGCGCGACGGCGCCGTTCTAATGATGGCCCCGCTGCAGCCGCGCGGCGCCGCGCTCATCGATCTAATAACGGCGGAAAAGCTCGAGATCGGCTGGGCCACGGACCACATCTGAGCGCCGGCCGCACGACGCTCAAAAGGCCGCGGCTACGATAAAGCGAACGCTTGCCTGCGAAAGGCAGGTATCGATGAAACGATTCTCCCTAGTGCTTCTTTTCGCCGCGGCCCTTACTGCGCCGGCCGGAGCCGCCGGCGGCGGAATGGACGCGATGAAGTATTACGTCGGCAGCTGGACGTGCATGGCGGGCCCGACGAATGATAAGCCGATGAGCGCCACCGTCGAGTACACGCTAAACGACAGCGTGCTGCGGCAATGGGTGCTCGTGCCGGCTCAAGGCAAGATGAAAACGCCATACGGCCTGAGCATCGCCTACAGCTGGGATGCCAAGGCGGGCCGCTACGTGTCGGCACAAACGGATAACGAAGGCTCTTGGAGCGTCGCTTACGCTAAGCCGTGGAGCGGCAACACCGAAGAGTGGGTCGATCACGCGAATTCGGGCAAACTTACTCGCAACACGACGGTACGCGATAGCCAGAATGCCTTCCACTTTATGGGCTACCCGTCGGCCACTTCCACAACGGCCAACTTCAAAGGCACCTGCAAACGCGCTATGTAGCGCGAGCGTTACCCCCGTCATCCTGAGCGGAGCCGCAAAGCGGCGGAGTCGAAGGACAGGCATGCTGTGTCACCCTGAGCCCGTCGAAGGGTGACACGAACTTACGTTTGCAGCCGCGAACCTTCGACTCGCTTCGCTCGCTCAGGGATGACATGGGAAAGCTAAAACAAACTCGTTTGTAGTGAGTCGCCCTCGGTGAGGGAAGCGACGCGGGTTCCCAGGAGGCGCACGGGGGCGCCGTCGAGCTCGGCGCGGCGTAAGCAGTAAACCGCGGCGCGGAAGATGCGCCGCGCGTCACGCGTTGGTTCCGCCAAATGCGTCTGTCTT
>CAZMPP010000366.1:0-2607 GCA_964568035.1 uncultured bacterium | reverse complement strand
CGCGTTTCCGTCGGTGCTCGACGTTTACCGCCGCGATCTAACGATCCCCAACTACTTCAACGGCTACCTAAAGCATCCGTATATGTCGCTCTACACCGGGCGCGGCTGCAAGTCGAAGTGTACCTTCTGTTTGTGGCCGCAGACGATCGGCGGCCACCTCTACCGCGTGCGCAGCGTTGAGAGTGTCGAAGCCGAGATGAGGCGCGCCAAACAGCTATTTCCGGAAGTACGCGAGTACTTCTTCGACGATGACACGCTAACCGACAACGGGCCGCGCGTTGAAGAGATCGCCCGGCGCCTGGGGCGCATCGGCATCACCTGGTCGTGCAACGCCAAGCCGAACGTACCGCGCTCGACGCTGGAGATCATGCGCGCCAACGGCCTGCGGCTGCTGCTCGTAGGCTACGAGTCGGGCAACCAGCAAGTGCTCAACAACATGAAGAAGGGCACGCGCATCGACATCATCCGTCGCTTCTCCAAAGACTGCCGCGAGCTCGGCATCAAGGTGCACGGCACCTTCATTCTAGGAATGCCGGGCGAAACGCCGGAGACGATCCAAGAGACGATAAACTTCGCCTGCGAGATGGATCCGGAAACGATCCAAGTATCGCTGGCCGCGCCGTACCCGGGAACCTATCTCTACAAACAGGCTCAGGAGAACGGCTGGCTCGAGGCGCAGAGCAGCGACTTGGTCGACACGCACGGGGTGCAGCACGCGGCGCTCCAGTATCCGGGCCTCGACTCGACGATGATGTTCGAATCGGTCGACGCGTTCTACCGGAAGTTCTACTTCCGCCCGCGCAAAATGTTCTCGCTCCTCGTCGGCATGATCGGCGACCGTCAGGTCATGAAGCGCCGGCTGCGCGAGGGCGTGGAGTTCTTCCAGTTCCTGCGCGAGCGTAAACGCGCCGAAGCCGCGGAAGCCCGCACGCCCGTTTCGGCAACGTAGCTCGCTACTGCAGCGATAGCACCGTCACACTGTACGGCGGCAGCGTGAGCGGGATGCTCGCGCCGACTTTGCCGAGACTCTTTTGCGTGGGGCCGGTCCATTTGTTCTGTTTTGATTGGTCGTACTGCGCTTTGCCGTAGGTCGTCAGCGTTCCGTCAAAGGACGAATGGCCGGAGTTCTCGATCTTTGCCGTGAGTTTGATCGGGTTGAGCGTGTTGTCGAATAACACGAGCGCAAACCCTTGGCCGGCGGCAAAGCCGTAGACACGGACGCGAGTATGAAGCGAGCCGGCGACGTCGACAGTCCGCACCTGCGATCCCGGCGGGACGCCGGAGGCAAACATCGTCATCACGCGCGCCGTGGGGAAGGGTGTTCCGCCGGCGATTTTCGGCGTGTCGTTACAGTTGACGTACGGGTCGGGGAGTCCATCGGAGAAAAGCGCTTCGCTTCCGAAGTTCTGCCAGCCGTAGAGATTCTTCGAAAAATCGCCGTCCTCGTCGCAGCTGCCGTAGGCCAGCCACCACGTCGCCATCGGCAGTCCGGCGTCGAGCACCGTTCCCAGCATCTGGCCTAAGTAGAGCCCGTTGACGATCGAGACCGATTGCTTTCCTTCCTCACCCGAGTCGTTGTTATACTCGCCGAGATAAATCGGCACGCTCCTGGGCACGTTTGCAGCATCCATTTCGGAACGCAAATCTTTGAGCTGGCTGGCGAACTTGGTAATCGCCTGACCCAATAAATACTCGTCGTTGTCGGTATAATACTCCGCATAGTAGTGCAGCTCGACAAAGTCAAACGGCTGCGCTTTGCTCAAAACGAGATTGTTCCAAGCTTTGTCGTGAGGGGCATTTACTACTACGCCGAGCTGCGCGTTGGGATCCGCTTTTTTGACCGCCGGATAGTAGTCGTTGCGAACGGCGTCGGCATAGGTTTGCGGATCGTGCGGCTTGGAATGGAGATCGTACTCCCACGAGCCATAATTTTCGTTGCCGACCGTCCAGTACTTAACGCGATATCCGTGGCTTTTGGCGTACGCGACCCACGAGCCGGCTTCGGCCGGATCGCCACCGCCGTCGCAGGTGCGATTGCTTCCGTAGTTCAGCGTCACGGCGACGTCGACACCGAGCGGCTTGGCCAGCCTGCGCATCAGATTATCGAACGTTGCGTGTGCGGCGATGTCGCCCATGTGCTTGCAGAGCGTACCGCCATTCTCCCAATGATAGGCGTCGGATTCCGACCCGCCGGGGAAACGAATCAGCCCCATCTTCGTTTTTTCCAACGATGGATTGACGAACGATTGCGTAAAGTCGAACCAGGTGGCGATCTCGGCGCCGTACGCGTCGGCGGGCACGGTCGGTCCGCTCGAGCTTGCGTCGAGCGAAACCGTGGGCGCTCCGGTTTGCTGCCGAGCCAATGTGCTGCCGGCCGGCGGCAGTGCTCCGGTGCGATTGAACCCGCACGAAGCCGTGAAGAAGATCAAGGCAATGACTGACGCACTGCGACGAAATCCCATAGCGGTAGCCTCCTGAAGCCGAGTATACTGCGGGGCGATGCTTATCACTTCGAAGAGGTTCGATTGACGAACATACGTTCGCATGATAGAGTCGGTATCGTGAGGGGGAGGGGAGCCGCATCGTGAGCTGGCTATCGCGCCTGCG
>CAZMPP010000365.1:0-2608 GCA_964568035.1 uncultured bacterium | reverse complement strand
CGGTTTGTTCGGGCAGCAATGGTGGCACAATTAACCTCTCAGGACAGGTAGGTAACATTATTAGTTGTCAAATGTCGACGGATAACGGAGCAACATGGCAAAACCTGGCCAATAACAGCACGCCGACCTACCGGGTGCGGCAGAAAGTGCCCTACCATCAGTTCTACACGCTCTTTCCGTGGAGCCCGGCCTTTCGTGTCGAGCCGTTGAGCGACGCACACGCGATCGTGGTGCAGACGCAGAGCTGCAAGCTCTACGAGACCTACAACACGAGCTTTGCCGCCAACGTACTCTCGGCATATAGCGGCTCCTGGTGGAGCCTGCGCGCGCCGTTCGTTCCGCTGGCGCCGGGCAATCCGTCGGCGATGGCCTCCGGCCTCTCGCTCTATGCCGGCATGGTTCGCTGGGACGAGATCGCGGGCGGCTCGATCAACCACGCTTTGAACTGGGCCGCTCCGGCGGGCACGGTTTCGCAGTGGAACTTTGTGCGGCCGGCGAGCGACGCCGAAGGAATCGCATACAAGGGCAGTTCGGCGTATCGCCTTCCATACGGTGCGCGTCTTCGGCTGCGGGCCGATTTCGATATCTCGCGCTTCGGTCCACAGAGCGCGGCAATCGCACGCGCGATGAAGCGCTACGGCATTTACCTTGCCGACACGGCGCGCGAGAACGAGCTCTACAACTCGCTAGCGCTAGACGGCTCGAATCCCTGGAGCCAGCGCGATCTCTCGGCGCTCTCGGCGATTCATATCACCGATTTCGAAGTGCTGGCCCTCCCGCACGCGGATCGCGTTCCCGGCCACTAAATGCGGACGTGGCTCCTAGTGGCCGCTGATGAGTTTTGCACCCCAGCCAATGAAGACCGCGGCCGGAACGAGCAGCAACTGTGATAAGAGCAGTCCGAGGATTGCAGTGAGGGAGAGCCCGGTCACCAACCCTTTGACGTCGTCGACGGAGCGTTCTCCGCGAACGGCGCGATCGGTAAGGAGTGCCGAGGCCGGATCCACGATAATGTTGTAGGCGATCGTCGCGAAGCCGTTGACTAATCCGCTGGAGAGCACTGCGGTTCTCGCCGCAGCAGGCTGCAGTACGCTGGCGTAGGCTGCCGCCACGATTCCCGCGCCGTAGACGGCCGTGACCAGGACGTTGAGCACGAGAATATCTTTGGGCACGTGCTTGAACGATATGTCGCGCCAACGCGTGGCCATGCTGAACTTCACTTCGCCGATGACCGCGGCGACCGTCGCCGGTCGAAAGATCGCCAGCGCTGCTTTAGGAATGCTGCCGTTGCGCTCGAGCGATCGAATCGCGCGCATATAAAACATCACGAACGTAGGGATGGCCAGCGTGCCGATAACGGCACCGGCCGTTCCGGAAAAAATAATGAAGCGCAGCTGCCACTCGTATGTGGAGAACGTGGCCGGCACGGCGTGATCGGAGAGCGCGCCTAGCATGGGCGTGTAGAGCATCTGGGCGAAGCGGCTGGTAGTTGCGAAGATATTAAAGAGCGAGATAGCGGTGGCGACGCGCCCCGAGCGCGCGCCGGCGAGGCGCGCGGAGTATGCGGCGATCGCCAACGCCTGAACGGCGCAGTTCAAAGCCATCGCCGCGATTAGTTGCCACGGCCAGAATCCATGAGGCACCTAGCCAGTCTACGTGGGCGGCAGCGGCCCGTAACCTCCCGTAGGTCCTGCCCAGTGGGACGTTCGCTCCTGGACCTAGCGGCGGCGGGACGATAGGATTGGAGGTGTCCGCATGGCTACTGTGACGTCGTCTGAGTTTGCGCCGCGCGCCGCGCTTGCCGCGCTGGTGCTCTTTGCCGTTTCCACGGCGATAATGCTGGTAACCGGTCCAAGCCTCATGTCCATCGGACTCGTGGCGCTGGCGCTTCTGCCGGTCGTGATTTATCTCGCGCTGCGCTGGCCGCTCGCTTCAACCTTCGGCCTGTACGCGCTCCTGGTGCCGTTTGACAACTTGCTCAACACCGGGTCATTCGGCACGATCACCAAGCTCCTGGGAATGGCCGCCGGCGCTTTCATGTTGCTTTACGTCGTGCGCCGGCGAATGGTCTCGTTCGAAGATCCTCCGCTGCGCGTCTTAGGCGTCCTGGCGCTCTGGATGCTGGCCAGTACGTTTTGGGCGCTCGACCAGAAGCTCGCGCTCGCCGGCATGGCAACTTTTGCCGGGCTGATGCTGCTCTACGCAGTTCTCACAATGGTTCCGATCTCGCGAGCCCAGTTGAATATGCTGCTCGTGCTGATCGTCGCCGGAGGCGTCTGTGCTGCGGCATACGGCGCGCACACGTTCATGCACGATCCGACCATTGCTCAGCAGTCGCTTCAGGCGCGGCGCCTGGTCCTTCACGTCGGTCAGTATGAGATCGACCCGAACCACTTTGCTGACGCGCTGATTTTTCCGGCGGCAATCGCTGCCATGTGGGGATTGCGCACCCGATCGGTGCTCGCTAGACTCGCGTGCATCGGGGTGCTTGGACTGCTCGTGACGGCGATCTTATATAGCGGTTCCCGGGAAGGGCTCTCGGCGTTGGGGTTAATAGCCGCCTACTATTTCTGGCGCTCCCAATACCGGCTCAAGCTCGCCAGAGCGA
>CAZMPP010000364.1:0-2611 GCA_964568035.1 uncultured bacterium | reverse complement strand
CGCCCTGTACTTGATTGCCGCCGTGGTCAGGCATCCACAGAAGATGTGGATCATGAATCTGGTCTGGCCGATCACCGCGCTGTATTTTGGGCCATTTGCGATTTGGGCGTACTATGCGATGGGCCGGCGCATGGACAAGCCGCTATGGCAGAGCGTTGCCGTCGGCGGGACGCATTGCGGCGCCGGCTGCACGCTGGGCGATATTATTGCCGAGTTCGCGCTCTTTGCGCTCGTTGGGGCGGCGGTGACTGGTTGGGCACGGATGGGGATTACGTATGCGGCGGATTTTACGCTGGCGTACATTTTGGGAATCGCGTTTCAATATTTCGCGATCGCGCCGATGCGGGGCGATTGGGGGCGTCGCAGCCTCATCGCCGCCCTGCAAGCCGATACCCTCTCACTGACCGCGTTTGAGATCGGCCTCTTCGGCTGGATGGCGATAGCGCAGATGGTGCTCTTTCAGCCGTCGCTTCAGGCGAACGAGTGGACGTTCTGGTGCATGATGCAGATCGGGATGATTCTCGGATACTTTACGGCCTTTCCCGTAAACTGGTGGCTGATCGCTACGGGCATTAAAGAACGCATGTAAAGGCTTGAGCCCGAGGCGAGGAGTCTCGGGCTCAAATCGTTGTTGCCGTTCTCTAGTAGGGTGCGGGCGGAGCCGGCGCGACGCCGGTCACCAGTGCGCTGGCCGAGAGATCGCCCGTGTCGCTGTAGAGATACGTTCCGGACGGATAGGCATAGACGTCGAGCGAGCCGTTCTCGGCATCGCCGCAGTAGATGTGCTTCTGCTTGTGGTCGAGCGGGCACCAGATCGACGCACCCATCAAGGGGAAGGTCGTCGGGGCGCTGGTGTACGGCGGGGCGAAGACGTCGATGGTTCCGGCGAACCAGTCACTGATCACCATATTATCTTGTTTGTCGAAGGACGGTACGCCGGGTAAGCCGAGGACGATGCCCGAGAGCTGCGTTCCCGGCATTTTTCCTTGCGAAAACTCGATGACGATGCCTTGGTTGCTGCTCGTCAAGGTCGACACAAAGACGTCGCCCTTGTTGTCGCTCTGCACGCCGAACAACACTGAGAACGAAGGATCGCTCAGAGTGCGCAGCAGCTTGCCCTTCGAGTTGTAGACGTTGACCGTCGGCGGTCCGCTGATGTCGTTGATGTTGAGAATATAGACGTTCCCGTGCCGATCGAAGGCGACGTCGGCCGGCTCGCCGGTGGGATCGGGAATGGTGAGCTTGGCGGTGCCGCAGTTGGGCGCGTATTCCGTGGTCGAGTTGGCGCGCCCGTCGGGAACCCACAGGTTGCCCTTACGGTCGATGCGGATGCCGTTGGTCGAATCGGCCGGCTCGCACACGGTGGGCGGCTGATTAGTCTTGTCGTTTGCCTTGAACCACAGGACGCTCGAGCCGCCGAACTGCGCTACGGCGATTCCCGAGTCGCGCCGCGATCCTGCCGGCGCTGGCTTCATCCATGCGGGGCGTACGAGATTGGGTTTAAAGGACGCGGGGAAAACCGATGCTGCGCCGTTGCGCGCGCGCAGGGGAGTAAAGCCGCTTGCGTTCGCCTGCGGAACGACGCCGGCGCTGAAATTTTGCTGCGGGCTTTGCGAGCAAGCCGTAAGCAAACCAAGCGCCAAAACGGCAGCGGTAGGGGTGAAGGCGGAAAGACGCACGCGGACAATCTCCTTTAGAGGCGTGAAGGTTTTCTCAATGGATATTTACCGATTGAAGACGTTGGCTCCGTCCGCTAAAGTCTCACGTTAGTCCCATGCCCAAGCGAAAACGTTCGGCGGTCCCGGCATTGCTGCAGAACTTGCGAGCCGTGCATCCAACCGCTCGCCGAACCGAGCTAGGCCCCTCGCTCGATGCCGTCGTCGGTAAGATCATCGACGAGATCGGGTCGGAATCGGAGCAGGAGCGGCGCCGCTTCACCGTGCTGCGCCGCAGCGACGTTCTGCGCGAGCCGCACGACGCGATCGCACGAGACGTCGGTCTCTCGCGCAGCCAGTTTTATCGGGATCTGCATGCCGCCCGCGAACGCTTAGGCGACGCGCTCGACCGGGCGTTTAGCGTGCGCGCCTCGCAGAGATTCTTGCATCCGGCGGTCGCGGCGCGACGCATGACGGTCGAGACGTTGCGGGCATCGGGTCAACACAATCGCGCTCGCATTGCCGTCACTGAGTCGCTGCGCGATGCGGGTGCGGCCGAGGCGATCGAGCTGCTCTGCCTGCGCGCGGAGCTTGAAACGGAGTCGGGCCGGTTTGACGGTGCTCGGGCGAGTACCCGCGAGGCGCGGGCGCTGCTGCCGCAAGTCGGTGACGCACGGCTGTTGGATTTGTTTTCGCTGGCTTGCGACTTGGAGGATTTTGAGGCGGCGCACTGCGTTGGGACTCCGACCGAGGCGGGTGCGCGGGAAGTTTGTCTCGCGCGGTTGCGCGCGCGTGCCGCCGGCGATCGCGCGTATGCGTCGTTGCTGGTGAAAGCGTTGATTGGTGAAGCTTCGCTGCTCTTTGGTCGCGGGGACGAGTTCCGCGCGCTGGGGCTTATTGAGGAGGCTGCCGCGTTGGTTCGGCGCGAGCCGCTGGTGGATACGCGTTTGGCGATC
>CAZMPP010000363.1:0-2624 GCA_964568035.1 uncultured bacterium | reverse complement strand
ACTCTTGGAAAGGCTCCAATGCTCGCTTCACTGATTCTTGCGGCAGCGACCGCGAGCGCATCGTTTCCCGCGGACGGAACCTATCGCTACTCCGCGACGCTCAACGGTCAGCCCGCCGGCCACTGGACGCTCAACGTCAAGGCCGGCTCGGACGGCACCGAGATCGATGAAGACTCCGTCGCGATCTTCATGGGCATGCAGATGACGGCCAAGGCCGCACTCGTGCTCGGCCCGGACTTCTCGCCGGTGAAGTATAACGGGAACTACAGCGCTGCCGGACTCAATCCGATCGTCAGCGTGGCCGCGACGCAGAACGGCGCCACCGTGACGAGCTCGCAAGCGCCGCCGGCAAAGAATCTCGCGCTCGTCCCCAACACGCGCCATCTGGTGATCATCGATCCCGGACTCGCGGCCGGTCTCTTCGTGCTTCCCGCCCAGCTCGCCGCATGGCGCGAAAATTCAGTTACCTGGGTGACGCCGATCAGCGCCGAAGCCGCTTCACTGGCAACGCAATCGACCGCGCCTAGCGCGCCGCCTGACGGCGTGCCGCCCAACGACATTGCGATTTCCATGGTTGGGACGTCGTCAACGGGAAGAATTCCGGTAACGATTTGGTACGACCCGGCGACGATGGTGCCCGATCAGATCGTCGTTCCGTCGCAGAACGCGATTCTTACCCGGGAACGATCCTAAACTCCGACGGCTCCATCGGCGTAACGTCTTTAGCATCGAGCGCAAGTCCGCGCAAGATGCGCTCCAGCACGCCTAAGCTTCCGCGGTGTCCGATGATCAGGACGTTGCCGCCGCTCTGAATTCGTTCGGCCACGGCGCGCAGCCGCGGCGCGGCATCTTCGAAGCTTTCACCGCCGGGCGGCCGGAAACGCACTGGATCGCGCCGGCGCGCGGCGAGGCGCCCGGCGTCGTTCTGCTCGAGCCACTCCAGCGTCTTGCCTTCCCACGATCCGAAGTCGACCTCGCGCAGCTCGTCGCAAATCTCGTAAGGCATCGCGGGCGCGACGAGCTCGCGGGTCTCCAGCGTGCGGCGCCGCGGGCTGACGAAGACGCGCGCCAACGAAATTGAAGCCAACGCCTCGGCAACGCTGCGGCACGCGGCGCGGCCCGCGTCGCTTAGCGGCGGGTCGTCGTTGGATAAGAAGCGTCCCGCCGCGTTGTGCTCCGTCGCGCCGTGACGCAACAACACGATCTGACGCACGTTAGGGGGCTAGGCGGGCGTTTCGCGTTGAATCGACGAGGTCATTACCGCGTCGGTCATGCCGTGAATCAGGCGCTTATCGGCCGGCGCGATCGTGGCTAGAATGCCGCCTAGCGTGACGCTCTCCTCGCCCGTGACGAAGTAATATGGACAGAGTCTCACGCGGCCGTCGTACTGACGAATCTCGTCGCGCTCGCGATCGAAGTAGCTCTGACGCACGCGCTTCCCTTTATGAAACTGCTGCAGGATCCAG
This sequence comes from uncultured bacterium, assembly GCA_964568035.1. Lineage (GTDB taxonomy): Bacteria > Vulcanimicrobiota > Vulcanimicrobiia > Vulcanimicrobiales > Vulcanimicrobiaceae > Cybelea. The sequence goes on along the minus strand of CAZMPP010000363.1, from coordinate 1,158 downwards.
GGCGTGCGGTCGAAGTCGGCCAGCGCGGTGTCGATGGTGGCGGTCCACTCTTCGCGCGTAAGGTCGTCGGCGATCTTGACGCCGCGCGAGCCCCAGGCCAGCGGCGAGAATCCCGACGGCTTAACGACGTAGGCGCGCTCGCTCTTGGGTAGCGCGGTCAGCTGGCGGAAATCGGTGATCGGCGCACCGCCGGCTTGCAGTCCGACGATGGCCGCCTGCGGCGGCAGCGGACGCGGATCGATCACCCACGTTTTCGGGAAGAGATGCTGCAGCCGGCCGAAAGTCTCGTCGCCGAGCTCGGAACGCCAGAGCGGCACCAGCGCGTGATGATGAAAGAGCGCGAACGAAAGCTTCTCTTCGAGCGTCGCCTTGGGCGGCGGTGTGATCTTCACGCGATTGTGCCGCGCCGAGTAGAGCATCAACTCTTGCTTGGCTACGTTGAAGAGGTCGAAGAGCTCGAAGTTGCGGTAGAGTGCGTCTAAACGCGCCTCGCGCCCATCCTCGTGGCGAATGAAGAGACCTTCTTCAGTAAAGGTGACTTCTTGCGGACGACGCAGCCACGCATCGGCGATGTTGAGGCGCCGCAGCGTTGCGGCGAGCCAATCCATCTCGGCGCGATAGTCGGCCGACTCGTCCGAGACGACGATCGCTACGGTCGGGAGGTCGACGCCGGTGGCGTAACGCAGCATCGCGGCGAATCCACGCGGGATTCCGTCGGCGCCGCCGACGCTTTCGATTCCCAAACGGCAATACGCCTCGGTGGTCGCTCCGACGAATCCCATGCCTCCGGGAATGCTGTCGAGCTCCGTTGCGGCAAAGCCGTCTGCGGTGATGATGAGATCGGGACGGATGACGCCGGGCAGCTCTTGCTTGAAGCGGTTCTGCCGCGCGAGCTTAACGACTTGTTCGGGTTTGCCGCGATCGAGGTAATCGGCGATAAAGGACGGTGCGGTTCCGCGGACGCTGCGATTGTAAAGATTGTTCAGCGCGCGATAAAAGCGGTAGAGGTCGAGTCCCAACCGCTCGATATCGGCGACCTGCTGCGGCGACAGGGCGAACGGCTCGGGGCTGATGCGCCAGGCGATACGCTCGTTTTCATCGGCGACCCGGAAGAGACCGGGCGGTATCGTCTCGTAAAGGTGGTGCGCTTGCTCGCGA
>CAZMPP010000362.1:0-2645 GCA_964568035.1 uncultured bacterium | reverse complement strand
TTCTGCAGGTGCGCGTTATCGAGCGGCGTCCCGGCGGCGATATGCGACACGCCCAGTGCGTAGATCGTCCAAGTATAGTGATGGGCCGGACCTGCCGGCGGACACGGGCCATAGTAGCCGGGTTTTCCCAGCGAGGTATTACCAAGCTGGTCGTCGTGCAGTTCCGCTCCTGAGGGAAGCTCGCGCGTCGAGGCCGGAAGATTGTATGCGATCCAGTGGTAGAAACCGCCCGCGATCGGCGCGTCCGCGTCATGCATCACCAGGGCGAACGACTTGACGCCGGGCGGCGGATCCGTCCAGGTTAGCTGCGGCGAGCGGTTACGGCCTCCGCAATCGGTTGCCATGAAAACTTGCGGCAGGGCCCAGCCCGCTGAGAAGTCGGCACTATGCAGCTGCATTGCGCCCGTCGCTGCCACGACGGCTGCCATCGTCACCGCGCGAATCATGGCCGTATGGTATCATGTCGTGGCCATGATGGGAGTTGGGCTTCACGCGGCGTAACCTCGTGAACCCCGCCAGGACCGGAAGGTAGCAACGGTAAGCGAGCCCTTACGGGTGCCGTGATCCACCTGACTCTCGTCGTGGTGACTGATTCGAATATTATTCGGATATTATAAGGATGCAACCGGTTACTATCTATGCCGCCGCGGCCGCTCTTGCCGGAGCCCTCGTGGCTCTGGGAATCTACCACGCCGCCGTCGTGCGGCCGGCGATGGCCCGCATGCGGGGATTGCTGGAGCTCCACGACGGGCTGATTGGCGGGGGCGCCGGTGCGGCCGGGCGCCTCGGTGCGATCGAGGACGATCAGCGCAACGCAAAAGATACGGCGCAGCAAATTGCCACGCGCGTCGACGAATTGGAAGCCTTGGCCGGCGCCGACATCTCCCGCGCCGGATTCGTACGCTACGACGCTTTCGCCGACAGCGAAACCGGGCTTTCATACGCGCTCGCACTGTTGAACCGGCGCGGCGACGGCGTCGTGCTCACCAGTATCTACTCGCGTGCCGACACGCGGACGTTCGGTAAGCCCGTCGAGTCATTCAAGCCGACGGTGCACGCGTCCGACGAAGAACTCGAGGCGATCGAGCGGGCTCGCTCGTCGAAGCCATAGAAAGACGCGAGTCTTGAACATACTGCTCTGCGACTTGGCCGGCGGACTGCGCTACGTCGTATACGCCTACACGCTCCTCCTCTTCGTCTATGCCGTGTGCTCGTGGATCCCGGATCTGCGGCGCGGACGGTGGTTTTACTTTTTGGCCTCCCTAATCGAGCCGGTGTTGATGCCCGTTCGCCGCATCATCCCGCCCATCGGCGGCCTCGATATCGCTTTTCTCGTCGTGCTGCTCGTGCTGCAGCTCTTCGTCGCCCCGGGGCTGGCGCGGCTCGAGTATTCGAGCTGTTTCCCGTATTGAGAAGTTAGTCGTTGACTCTCCGAACCGATCGCGCGCACCGAGTCGAAGTCGCGACGAACGTCCGCAACTTCTGCATCATCGCGCACATCGACCACGGTAAGACGACGCTCTCCGACCGATTACTGGAGATTACGCGCACCGTTCTTACGCGCGATTTGGAAGAGCAGGCGCTCGACGCGATGGATCTCGAACGCGAGCGCGGCATCACCATCCGCATGCACCCGGTCACGCTCAATTATCGCGCCCAGGACGGCGAGCTCTACCGGCTCAATCTCATCGACACACCGGGTCACGTAGATTTCTCATACGAGGTTTCCCGCTCGCTGGCAGCCTGCGAGGGCGCGCTACTCATTATCGACGCGGCCCAGGGCATTGAGGCCCAGACGCTGGCCAACTATCACCTCGCGCTCGAGCACGATCTCACGATCATCCCGGTCATCAATAAAATCGATCTTCCGGCGGCCGATCCGGAGCGCGTCATGGGCGAGGTCGAGGAGCTGCTCGTGATGGAACGCAGCGAGTGCATCTTGGCCAGCGCCAAAAACGGTGTCGGCATCGAAGAGATCCTCGAAGCTATCGTGCACCGTATCCCCGCGCCGCGCGGACACCGCGATCACCTGCGGGCGCTGGTGTTCAACGCGCAGTTCGACCCCTATCGCGGCGTGGTCAGTTACGTGCGCGTCGTTGACGGCAAGCTCGCGCCTGGAACGCGCTTTATGTCGATGGCGCACGAGCGCGTCTACGAATGCACCGAGGTCGGGATCTTCGTACCGCAGATGCGGGCCACGCGCGAGCTTCAAGCCGGCGACGTCGGCTATGTCATCGGCAACATCAAGTCGCTGGGCGAGATCGACGTCGGCGATACAATTACGTCGGCGAACGAACCGGCCCACGTCCCACTCGCGGGATACCGCAAAGCCGTTCCGATGGTTTATTGCGGTCTCTATCCCAATGAGGGCGAGTACGACGGCTTGCGCGACGCGCTGGAGAAGCTCAAGCTTAACGATGCTGCGCTAGTCTACGAGCCGGAGAGTTCGGTTGCGCTGGGCTTCGGGTTTCGCTGCGGCTTCCTCGGTCTTCTTCACATGGAAATCGTTCAAGAGCGGCTGGAGCGCGACTACAACCTCGATTTAATCGCAACGTCGCCGTCGGTCGTCTTCCACGTCGTTTGCACCGACGGAACGATGCTGACCATCGATAATCCCTCGAAGCTGCCCGCCCCCAACCTTACCA
>CAZMPP010000361.1:0-2654 GCA_964568035.1 uncultured bacterium | reverse complement strand
TTCTGCGTTTGCGGCGAGTGAAAGATCACGTCTTCAACGGTTATGCGCGAGTTCTCCGTCGGCCCGTAACCCAGCAGCACGACGCCGTCGCGCGTAAAGCCGTTGGTCGGATCGTTGGTGCCTTCGTACCGCGCTTCGGCAAAGAGCTTCCGGTTGAAGGCATAGCGTAGCTGCTCGAAACCGCCGCTGGAGTGACATCCGGTGAGGCCAGGGGTCGCGCAGTTCGAATCCCAACCATTGATCAGTACGAACTCGCTGGAGAACCGCTGCCACTGGCCGTAGTTAAAGCCGAGCCCCAGCCGCTCGAAGCGGTCGTTCGGACCTCCCGCAACCGGACGCAGTCCGTCGTAACGGAAAGCGGTCAACGTAAACGGTCCCATCGCATTCTGCAAATACAGCTGGGTGTCTACCCCGGTTGCGGCCAAACCGCTCTGGCGTGTGTAGCCGGGCCCGGCATAGGCCTGGAAGTTCAACCCGCGCAACGGGTCGCCAACGCTGACGCGCGCGCCCATCACTGGTTCGGAGAAGATAAACGGATTTGCACCAACGCTCTGCTCGTATGGGGTGTAGTCCTGATAGGTGTCACGAAAAGTTTCAGGGTCGACGGGCAGCGGCAGCGTGAACTGTCCACCTTGCACGAGCACGGGGATCTTTGCGTTCCACGGATTCACGCGCTCCGAAATCCACGCGTCCCGCAACAGCCCCGGCTCGCCGCCGTCCAAGAAGTATTGCTCGACAAAAAAGTTCGCGCGCGATCCGATCGTGGCGCTGGCAAAGCCCTCGATCTCGTCAACGATAAGCTTGGGTAGGCCCTGACCGTCGGGACCCTCCCCTTGAAACTGGCTTGAGCCCACCACGTTCACCTTGAGCGACAGCGGGATAGCCGGCCCCGACGAGAGTCCCGGAAACCGCTCGCCGTTGGCCAGAAAAGCGGCCCCAAACTCATTAAGATGAGGGATGACGCTGTGGCACTTCTCACACGTCACGCCGTATTGGTGGGCAAACAGGGGGATGGCCTCCGCTCCAGCCGGTAGGCCGGCCAGAAGGAGGAGGAAAAGGAGGCCACCCACCCATTTAACCACGCCTAAGAGAGTTATTAGGCTAGCCTAAATACCCTTCCGCGTGAAATAAATAAGTTATGAGCAAACTGAAGACGAGTCTGGGCGTTCTTTTGGCCGCGATCCTTGCAGCATGTGGCGGCGCGCAGCCGCTCGCAGGCTCCCACGGGTTATCGCCTGACGTGACGCAATGCATCGCTGTTCCACCAGCGGGAAACTGTCCGGTCGATCGTCATGGAACCGGCCTTCTTCCCGATGGTGACTTCTCGCAGAGTCCCGATCCGGGCGATGGTTATTGGGTCTACTCTGCGAGGGAGAGCTTCGCGCCGGCGTGGACCGTTAGGAGACGGAGTGTCAACTTGGTCGGCAGCAGCTATTGGAACGTCGGGGACTACTGCAGCGTCGATCTCGACGGCGATCAGGCCGGCGGAATTTATTCCACGAGCTTTACCACCAAGCGCGGCAAGTCGTACCAGGTCAAGTTTATCCTCTCGGGCAACGGCGACTTCGACCGATCCGATCCCAACCGAAAGACGGTGTCGTTGCAAGCGGAGAACCAAATCCACGTCTTCACGTGGAACGTCTCGGACGGCAACGATGCGCAACACGGAAAGTACGCCTACCAAACCTGGAACTTTCAAGCCACTCGAACCGAAACGACCTTGACCTTTGTGAGTCGCGACGCCAAGGGGAGTTTCGCCGGTCCGGTCGTGGCCGACATTTCGGTAACGGGAAAGTAAGCACACTTTGCGATTGACCTTCATGCTCGCCGATTCGGCGCAAGTCCAGGGCGGGAAGATTTTCGTGCTCGGAGGCGGCTGGAACGTCACCGGGCCGCAGGCGCTGCCGAGCGCGCTGACCGGCATCGTTCGCGTCGAGTGGAGCGAGGCCAATCAAGACCATCGCCTGCGTTTCGATCTGATTAGCGACGATGGTGCACCCTTCATGGCGCCGACGCCGTCCGGGCCGCAGCCCTTTCACGTGGAGATGAGCTTTCAGGTGGGCCGTCCGCCCGGCATCGCGCCGGGCTCCGAGCTTAACGTGCCGTTCGCCATCAACATCGGCCCGCTGCCGCTCGAGCCAGGCCGCCGTTACGAGTGGCGGCCAAAAATTGACGGCATTGACTTTGCCGAGGATCGTCTCGCCTTCTCGATGCGTCAGGTTCCGGCCGGTCAACAAACCGCCGAGTCGTAAATTTTCTAGTCTTCCAGTTCCACGTGGCCGGTCGTGTCGAGCACCTGCAGCTCGACCGACTCGAGATCAAACACGCGCTGCAGACGTCGTAAAACGGTGTTGTCGATCTTCCCTTGATTGCGCAGAGCGATCAGTTTGGTCCGTTCCACCGCAATAATTTCTCGCTGCGCGCGCCGGAAGGCCGCAGTCTTCCGCGCCGCTTTCGTAGATTCGCCGCCGGCAAACTCGGCCAGCCTGGCCTGCAGCCGCAAACGGTGCAACTGCAGCACTTCGGCCGGATATTTCCCGTCGCGCTCCAGCTCGTCGAGTTTTTGGATGGCGGCGTTGGCGGTTGCTTTCAAGGCAAGTCGCTCCTCGTATACCGCGGCACCGTCGTCCTTGATGCCCAGCCAGGCGATCAGC
>CAZMPP010000360.1:0-2666 GCA_964568035.1 uncultured bacterium | reverse complement strand
GCCGCTACCGGCGGCGGCGAGTCGGTGAGTTCTTCATCTAACCCCTTATACGGCAAGGGCTGGCTAAAATCGTATGGCAGGCCATAGACCGTCGGGATGTGCTTGAAGTTGTAGTAATGTGGCGGCGACGGAATCTGCCATTCCAGCGTGCGCGCGCCCCACGGATTCGGACCGGAGCGCTTTCCGTTACGCACGCTCCAGATTACGTTTACGAAGAAGATCAGGATGCCGATGGTCATCAAGTACGACGAGAACGACTCGAAGCGGTTCCAGAAAGTGAACTGCGGGTCGTAGGTCGCCACCTCGCGCGGCATGCCGAGCATGCCGAGCCAGTGCATCGGAATGAACGTTGCGTTGAAGCCGATGAAGAACAGCCAGAAGTGGATCTTGCCCAGCGTCTCGTTGAGCAAGCGCCCCGACATCTTCGGGAACCAGTAGTACATGCCGGAGAAGATCGCCATCAAACTTCCGCCGACGAGCACGTAGTGCAGGTGCGCCACTACGAAGTACGTGCCGTGAACGTGGAGATCGAATGGAATCGCCGCTAGAAAGATGCCGGTGATTCCACCCAGCGTAAAGAGCGCCACGAAACCGATGGCAAAGAGCATCGCCGTCGAGTAGTGGATCTTGCCGCCCCAGAGCGTCGCCGTCCACGAGAATATCTTGATGCCCGTCGGGACGCCGATCACGAACGTGATGATCATGAAGGGTAGCTGCAAGAACGGCGCTAGCCCCGACGTGAACATGTGATGCGCCCAAACCATGAAGCCCGCCAACGCGATCGCCATCGACGAGAAGGCGATGAGCTTGTAGCCGAAGACCGGCTTACGTGCGAAGGTCGGCAGCACTTCGGAGATGATGCCGAAGGCTGGCAGAATCATGATGTAGACGGCCGGATGCGAGTAGAACCAGAACATGTGCTGCCACATGACCGGGCTGCCGCCTTTAGTCGGGTCGAAGAACGGCACGCCGAACTGGCGCTCGATAAAGAGCGCGGCGAGTGCGGCTGCCAGCGCCGTCGTCGCGATCATCAGCAGCGGCGCGGTGGCGAACTGTCCCCAGACGAAGAGTGGCATGCGCGTGAAGGTCATGCCCGGCGCGCGCATCTTTAGAATGGTAACGACGAAGTTTATGCCGGTCATCGTCGAGCTGACGCCGACTAAGAAGATCGCCGCCGCCCACATTGACGTGCCGGCAGCTCCCTGCAGCGAAACCGGCGGGTACTCCATCCATCCGGCCGTCGGAGCGCCCATTAGGAACGAGGCAAACAACATCAAGCCGGCAACTGGGAAGATCCAGAAGCTCAACATGTTGAGCCACGGGAAAGCGACGTCGCGTGCCCCGATCTGCACCGGGAAGACGAGATTGCCGAATCCGCCGGTCAGCAACGGAATCACCACCAGCCAAACCATGGCGCTGCCGTGGACGCTGTAGACTTCGTTATACGTTCCGGGGGCGACGAAGCCGCCGTTGGGATTGAGCAGTTGCGTTCGAATCGCCTCGGCTAGCAGCCCCGAGAGCATGAAGAACACGAATCCGGTAATCAGATACTGGATGCCGATAATCTTATGGTCGAGCGAAAAGACGTATCGCTTGACGAAACCCTGCGGCTCCGGATGAATGTGGTCGGCGATGCCGCCCGAGTGTACCGCTGCTACTGCCATGCTTCGTTATATTCCATCATTTTGAAGAGTTGAGAAACGCGACGAGGTCGGAGATGTCTTGTTGTGAGAGTCCGTTCGCGCTCGCATTAGGCATCGTTCCCATGCTGCCGGTATAGCCGGCTTGCAGGATGGCCGCGACGTTCTGCGGCGTGGCCGCTTGGCCATTGACCAAGTTGGGATGCGCCGAATCATGGAACACGTTTGCTAAGCCGGGCCCGACGAGCGTCTGGTCGTACGGCGCGAGCTTGTGACAGGCCGTGCATTTCTGCGCGAAGAGCGCCTTGCCGGCAGTCGCGCTGCCGCCTTGCAGGGCGATCGCGCCGCCGCCGGTCGCCGGCAATGCGTTGCTGGCGTGAGCGTTCTTCTGCTGCTCCATTTTGAACCACTTATTGAAAGCCGCTTTGTCTTCGATCACGAGGATCTGCTTGTTCATGTCGCTATGGAGCACGCCGCAGAACTGCGTGCAGATGATCGGATAGCGGCCCGGCAAGCGCGGGGTGAAGCGAATCGTCGTGACCAAACCCGGCACGGTATCGTTTTTGAGGCGCATCGCCGGCACCCAGAAGCCGTGGATGACGTCGGCGGCGGTGAGATTGAGCGTGACCGGAACGCCCAGCGGCAGGTGCATCTCATTGGTCACCTCGCCGTTGATCTGCGGATACCGGAACGAGAAATAGAACTGATGCCCGATCGCCTCGACAACGACGCCGTTTTCCGGTTCGAGCATTATTTCGTACCAAATCCGCACGCTGACGATCGAAAGCAGCACGACGAAGAGCGTGGGGATGACCGTCCACCAGAACTCGAGCTTGCGGTTATCGTGGATCTGAACGCCGATCGCATCCGGCGGATCGCTCGCTTTGGCGCGGAAAGCGATAGCAAAATAAAGCAGGTAGCCTGCGACGAAAATCCAAAGCGCGCTGCCCGTCGCCGCCATGAAGCGGAAGAGCGTGTCGACCTGCCGCGCGGTGACGATGGCTTCGGGCAAGTAGCGGTCGATCG
>CAZMPP010000359.1:0-2674 GCA_964568035.1 uncultured bacterium | reverse complement strand
TCGCCATCGAGCCACCTAGATCGCTAGGCCATGGCGAAGTAGGTGAACTGGCTGGCGATGTAGCGAGCCGTGCGCGGCGCTCCAAGTGTTTGTTCCACGAGGCTCCGCAGCGCTGGCAGGTTCCGTCTCGACCGCCCACATACCGGAGGCACACCGCCATAAATTCCAGGGAGTTGGCGCTCGCGATCGAAGGATCGCCAGCCCTTGGCGGGCCTTGTCCCTTGGAGTCCTGCTCGTGCTCGCCACTAGGTAGCCCTTCGGATGGCGTGGTCGATTCAGTACGCTCACCAGATTGCTCAAGATTGCTCACACTCTGAGAGTGAGCACACTGTGAGCGATCTGCGCGAAGCCGCCACCGTGACCGCGATGGGAAGCCGGAGCGGTCCCTCTCCACGCCAAGGCGCGAGGCGGCCCGCCGAATCGTGGCGGGCGCGCCTGCTCCCTCCTTGCGCGCTGCTTTCTGGATCGCGGCGCACTCATGCCACTCGCTGTCGCTGAGATAGTCCGCCAGCCAATCTTGCGCGGCGTTCCGCTCGTCGGGGTCGCCGGGTTGCTGCATCGCGAGGTCGTCGGCGGTCAGGTCGCTCACCTCGCCATCGAGTACTGCCTTCGTCGTCTCGCAGGGTTGGCCGTCGTCGTCGCTCGTGGGGATGATCTCGATACGATAGGCAACGGTCGGCGCCAAGCCAGATAGGTTGTGTTTCGTCACCGCTATCACGTAGCGGTCTTCCGCCTCCGGGTGCCGTCCGAAACTCATGACGCTACGTGCGACGTTCCCGAGTTCGGCCGAGCCGAGGGCGCGGACGGACGCAGGTCCGTTGGCTTTCGTCCAATGTCGCACGGCTGTGAACGCCACGCCGGTACGCGCCGTCATTTCGACGATGGGGCGGAGAGCGCGCCGTACTTGCTGCGGCATACGTCCCTCGCTGTCGAGCTCAAGATGCGAAAAGAGTGCATCAACGTAAACGAGGCGCGCGCCGGTCTCTTCGATCTTGCGCTCAAGCTCCGCAACGTGCCGCGGCAGCGTGAACGGCTCGATTGCGTCGCCGATACGGACGCCGGTGATGAAATGGACCCGGCTCAGGTCCGCGCCGGCAACCTGTAGACGCATCTTGAGGACACCAAGACTGTCTTCCTCGACGACGATCAGCGTTGTTACGGGTTCCATCGGCTCGCCACTAAAGAAGCAACGGCCGACCGACCCCGAGGCGATGATTCCCGTGAGCGTCGTCGTCTTGCCAATATCGCCGGGGCCGTCAAGCAGCGTCACCGCCGCGAAAGGGATGCGATCCGGAGCAAACCACGTGGTGCGTTGCGCGTGGACCTCGTCAGCTCGAATCGTAAGGAGGAGTCGCGGGACGGAATTCATGTGCCTAACACCAATGCCTTTCGCGATCGTCATCTGTCCGTAAGTCTGTACACCGCGGTACTCGTCCCATTTCGGGCGCATCAAAGCGCTGCGGCGAAAGAGCCTATCTACGCGCGCTGGACCCGGCCCGCAGGCTTGAATGAGATAGTTCACCAAAGCCAAATCCGCCCTAGAGTGATCGCCATCATAAGCGCTGATGTCGCCACAATCGTAGAGCGGGCAGAATGCTCGTCCGAACCGCAACCGCAGCCCGTCAAGCAACGCGTCGTCGGTGGCTGCTGCTTCCACAGGGTGGGGACCGGCATAGTCGCCTAAGCGGTAGCTTGGGCTAGAAGCGAGGAAGAAAGGATGCTCGTTCATCGGCCCCCCACCCGTGGAATGACGTGGCAACTCGCGCGCAAGAAGCGCTTCGAGTTGGCATTGTAGTGGTTCGATCGTTATCGGCGTACCGGAAACATGAGCGCCCGTAACGGTAAAGAATCTCCGATCCTGATAGACCTCGATTCCCCGACCTCCGGCAAGGGTGCGCTTCGCGCCGTCGCCGTAGGCTTCTGGCAGCGATCCTCTGAGAATACAGTGCAGACCGCGCGCAGAAGGTGACCGCTCCCAATACGTCAGCAGCTCAGTTATGATCCGTTGCGCCCAGGGAGCGACCACGCCGTCGCCGCCGATGCAATCATCGAGGTCGATGCCGATAAGGCCGTCTTCTCCGGTCAGGACGAAGCCAATACCGTCGAAGGCATTGAGCGGATCTAGGAACGCGGCTTTAACGACTTCGAATGAGCTCCACGTTGTGGGATCGTTTACCTTCGCAAGCGTGCCGTTAGGCATAAGAGGAGGCTTTGCGCTTTTGCCGCCCGGTCGTTGCGCGCCGTACTTCCAAAGCACCCAACGAGCCAGAGCCTTTAGCTCGCATGGGATTGCGTCAAAGTTTACGTAGGACCCGTTCACGCGCGTTAGGTCCGCGTAGCGCCTATTGCGTTTAGCGTTTCAAGATCAAAGAGCGGTCGTCGAACCCTCCGGCCCGGCTCAATCGCCGTGACGCCGATAAGCAAGCGCGCACGTTCCAGGCACTGAACGAAGTCGGCTAGCGCGCGATCGACGTGCGCGTCGAGCGGCCAAAACTCGCCTGGGATGTAGGCGCGAACGTAGAAGCGGGCGGACGGACTATTCGCGAAAAAGGTTCGATCGAGGTCGCATGCAAAGTCTATGATGTCACTGTAGACCTTGGGCGCTTCGTTAGAGCGGGGCGCTCTGTTTTTCATGGGCAGACCGTCGCCTTCGCGGTCGTCGTCTTCAGCAGCG
>CAZMPP010000358.1:0-2678 GCA_964568035.1 uncultured bacterium | reverse complement strand
TCAACGGCGCGCTGCGGCGAGCCTCCCTCCTGGTGCAGCAGCCCGAGGAAGACGGCATCGCCGGCAACGGATCGCAGATCCTCGGCACCGACGGCGGCGGGCGACTTGCGCAGGTGGGGCGCGAGCGCCGCTTCGCAGTGCGCCAGCGCCTCTTCGTAAAGCCCGTACCAATAGGACACATAGCCTTGCGTCATGCGCAGGCGACGACGCGCGAAGCCGCGATCGGCTTCACCTAAACGCGCCGACTCCGCGGCGATGCGTTCGATGACGGTGCGGGCGCCGGCGAAGTCGCCGGTTTGGCAGGCGGCCATGGCCTGCAGCGCGGCGAGCTCGATACGCTCGCGAGCCGTGAACGAAACGTTCTCGGCGCGGCGGATGGCTTCGACGGCACGCTGCGCGTGTCCGTAGCGCAGCAGGGTGGCGATCAAGTCGAGTGCGGAAAGCCGTTCGGGCATTCGCGCCGAGAGGTCGCTCTCGCTGGCCTCGATCATCTCGATCATGCGCCGCCGAATGCGGTAGAGGTGGCGCTCGGAGATGTTGAGTGCGGCGGCGATAGCCTTATACGACGAGCCCTGGATCTCGGCGCGTTCAAAGACTTCTCGTTCGAGTGAGCCGTCGGGCATCATCGAGCTCAAGCGCAGTAGTTCTCGCGAGGCGCGGTCGGTCGATCGGTATTGGCCGCGCCGTTTACGGAGATCGCGAATGCGCCGGAGCAGGTCCTGATCCACGGCTCGATCGTTATTCGCCATCAGTACTCAGCGGCTCGCTGCCGTCATGTTTTGGTCAGGTGAGGGGGTTGCCTGTGCGCCGGCTGACCGAAGCCTGACTGCCCGCCGGTGGGGCGAACTGGGGGCACGAAGGGCAGAAGTACCGTGGGAACGTTGGGTCCGTTCACGGCGGTTCCAGGCCCCAGCCGATGACGGCTCCTCCCGAGCTCGGACTGGGGCCTCCCCGCGCCAGCGGCCATCTTAGCGGTGGGTCTTCATCCAGATGAGCGAGATTACCACGAGCAGCAGCGCGGTAGCACATAGCATCCCAGTTGCCGTAACTATTGCCATCGGCAAGCTCATATTGATCCCCCTTCCGACTGCCAGTTTTACGGGCGATCGGCACATGGTGTTTCGCTAGATTCGCCAAGCGCCGATGCCGGCACGGGCATCTTGCAATGCCCCCAGCCCTGTGCTATAGTCCGCTGAACATGCACGTTCGTACCTCGGCGTATTACTATTATTATGGCTACTTCGAAGGAAGCCGGCTAGGTACGCCATTGCTATAACGAACGAGTTCGTCAAAATGCAAAGCCGCCTCGCCGACAGCGAGGCGGCTTCTTTTTTTACCAAACATGCAAGGAGAACGCCCGTGATTGCCCTGGCCCCGACCACTACCGATCTCGACGAGTTCGAAGCAGCCGTCGCGCAGAGCATCGACACCCACCCGATCGTGCGGCACAACGGCTATACGAGCTGGTTCTCACGGGGTGAGGCGAGCCTCGAGCAACTGCGCGACTTCACCGTTCAGTTCTCGGTGTTCAGCCATCTCTTCATCGAAGCGCAGCTGCGCAAATGCATCAACGCCCCCGACCTGCAGAGCTATCGGGCAGGCAAAGAGATTCTGATGAACGAGCTAGGCGTGGTCTTCACGCCATCGGGGTCGGTCGAGGGCGGGACGTTCCGTTTTACCGCCGGTCACTTCGAGTGGCTCTCGCAGTTCGCCGCCGCGATCGGGCTGGAATGGCAAGAGATCGGAAAGCGCCGGCTGGGGCGTGAATCCACGCTGGCCTTCTGCGACGCGCTCAAGCATTGGTACGGATCGGAAGATGAATCCACTGCCGCCGGCGCCTCGTACGCCATCGAGCACTGGGCTGCCGCCGGCTTTTGGAAGCAGCTGATCGCGGGGCTGCGCGGCATCAAGGCGGAGCGGCAGCCCGATCTGCCACTAGGATTCTGGACGTGGCACGATGCGCTGGAGGAGACGCACGCAGCGCACACCGACGACGAGCTGCGCGAAGCGTTTGCCAAGCCGGGCTTTTCGCCGGACCGCTTTCTGGTCGCCGGAGAGGCGATTCTCGATGCGGTCGCCGGCTTCTGGAACGGTTTAGAGCAGGCACGAGGGGGACAGGTCGCGCGTTAGTTAGACGATATGCTTCTCAGTATCGTTCTAGCTCTCGCGGGGTCGGCGCCGTCGTTCGACTACGATGCGGCGGCGCCGACAAATCTTCAGGTCTCCGGAGACGCGGTCACTTTCTCCGGCGCGCACGGGCGCAAAGTCAGCGGCGTACTCTACCGCGCGGCAACGCCCGGCCGGCACGCCGCCGTGCTGTTCGTTCACTGGCTCGGCGATCCGGCGACGACCAATCATACCGAGTTTGACGCCGACGCGCGCGCTTTGGCGGCGCGCGGCGCAGATTGTTTGCTCGTCGACGCGATGTGGTCGAAACCGGATTGGTTTGAAACGGGGCGCACGACAGCTACCGACGCGCGCGATTCGATCGATCAAATCATCGATCTGCGCCGCTCCCTCGACGTGCTGCTGGCACAGCCCGACGTCGATCCGGCGCGCGTAGCGTACGTCGGGCACGACTTCGGCGCAATGTACGGTGCGGTGTTGGCGGGCGTCGATCCGCGGCCGCGCTACTTCGTGCTGATGGCCGGCGTCGACAGCTTCTCCGACTGGTATCT
>CAZMPP010000357.1:0-2687 GCA_964568035.1 uncultured bacterium | reverse complement strand
ACACCCGGCAGTGCCGGCGCCTCCGCCGAGGCGACGGCCAGCAGCGGTCCGTCGCCATCGGGCCACGCGCGCCGGTACGCCTCGTACAACAACGCAAAGTTCTTGCGCGGTTCGGCCCGCGGATCGCCGACAAACAAGAGATAGCGTTGCCCCACCAACGCCGGCACCAGCTCCACCGCCGGACCCGGCAGAAACTCGCGCTCTACGCCGTGCGGAATCACCGCGATGCGCTCCAACGCCACGCCCAGCGTTTCGTGCACTTCGTTGCGCCCAAACTCTGAGACCGCGATGACGCGCGCCGCGCCCCGTGCAGAGCGCAAAAACGGCTCCTGCGCGTGTTCGCGCCGTTTTGCGTCGGGATTGGGATATCGAAAGGGAACGGCATCGTGGATCGTCGCGACGCTGGGCGCCGATGAGGAGAAGAAGGTGCCGTTGGCCGGATGCCACACAACATCCGTATCGCGAGCCGGCTTGGCCGCAACGGCAAAGTTGTCGCTGCCCAGAGCGCGGGCATACGAGGAGCGTCGTACCTGTGGAAAAGGCCCGAAAGCCAGCAGCGTCAGGGCGAGGTCGTCGCGAACGGCCAGCCGGCGCAGCACCGCTCGCGCATAGCGTCCGATTCCGCGCGTATCCTCAGCGATTACACGCGCGTCCACGGCAAGACGCAGAGGCGGCATCGCGCCGACTTCGTGTGATTAACGGAAACTCCGCCGCCAACCGCGAAGACGCGAGCCGATGAGCTCCGGTCCTGCGATCGCCGCCCATCTAATACTGGGAGCGCGAGAGGAGCCTTTCCTAGAGGCGATGCTGGAATCGGTCTCCGGCGCCGCTACGCTACTCATCGTCAACGATAACGCCCCCGATCCTTCGCCGCACGCCCTCACGCTGGAATCGAGTTCCTTCGCTCGCAGTGGCTCGCTGGTCGTGGATCGCACGCCTTTTAGCGGTTTCGACACGGCGCGCAACGTATGTCTGCGCGTGCATGCGCAGAACGGTCCAGCGCCTTGGGTCGCCTTCGTGGACGCCGACGAAGTCCACGGCGAAAGCGTCCGGCGCATCGCTGCTCGCCTTGGTGAGCTGCCCGCACAGTACGATTTCGTGGACGGTTACACGTGGCATTTCTTTGCCTCGTTCGACTACTACACGTCGATCGAGCGGCGCATGATGTTCTATCGCTATCGCCCGGAGCTGCGCTGGGAGGGCTCGGTACACGAGCGACTGCTCGGCGCGCCTGGACGCCGCGTCGCGCTGCCCTACGTCTACGCCCATTACGGCCACACGCTCGAGCCGCGCCGGCACGCCGAAAAAGGGCGCCACTACTCGTCGCTCGGCGCACCCGGCAACGTGCTGCGTGAGGATCAGCTCGACGACTTCGACGTCCTCAAGTACTACCGTCCGGTCTACCCTCGTTTGCTCCGCTTTCGCGGGAGCCAACCGCCGGCGGCGCGCGCCACGGTGGCTCGCCTGCGGCCGGGCCTGCGTGAGGCCCACGCACTCACCGAGCGGGTCGTTCGCTCGCAGCCCGCGGGGGTCAAAGCCCGCAATTTGCTCCGTAAAATCAACTACGAGCTCCGCTGGCGCGGGCGGACGCTCGATCCTCTGGCTCGCCGGTTGGTACGATGACCGGCGGCGGCGAATTTCTTGCGGAGATGGAGCAAAATATGGTATGCTTGCTAGCCAGAGGAGGTAGCGCTGAGTGAGCCATTTAGGCACTCGGCGATTTGGAATGTCGAGACTTGGGCCATCCATCGTACGGAGGCCGAGACTCGAGGAGTGGTTGGGGCGCTTTAGTAGCGTTCCGGTTCGGTTTTTGATCGCTCCGCCGGGCTTCGGCAAAACGATGGCGCTGTTGGGCTACTTGCGTCACACAGCGACCAACGGTTTCTATTGTGCGCTTCGCCCTAGCGCCGATGCGCGGGGCGTCCTCTCGGCTATCGGGGAAGCCCTGCAAGTCGAGGGCGAGATCGCGGCGCACGAGCAACTGATCCGCACCCTGGCGGTTCGCGCTCCGCTCGAACTCGCCATAGACTGCCACGACATCCCCGCCGCCGAGGGGATCGACGCAATCGTTCGACTTATTGACGATCTTCCCGAAGACGTATCTCTGCTCGTCGCCTGCCGTTCGCGCGCCGCCTTTAAGGTGGGGCGTTTTGTCTCTGAGGGAACGGCCTCACTGTGCGACGCCGAGCGCCTGGGTTTCGATGCCGCCGGCATTCGCCACGTGGCCGAGACGTTGGGGGTGGCGTTCACCCATGCCGACGTCCTGCGGATGCTCGAAGTCACCGACGGATGGCCGCAGGTCGTCAGCGGCGCACTCCGCAAGGCCGCCGAGGATAACTGCAGTCTTGGCCAGGCCTTCGAAAACTGGCGGATGCGCCACGGTCATCTCTTTAATGAGTTCATCGCCACGGCGCTGGCGCACGTCTCCGAAGGCGAAGCCGATCTCGTGCTCAAGCTCATGAGCGGCTCGTATTTAGACGATCGCCAACAACTGCAGACGCTCGAAGAGCAAGGCCTCTTCGTGATTCACACTCCCGACGGCTATCGTCCCTTGCGCGCGCTTTCGCGCAGTCGCGTCTACGATCGCTACGGCCGGCGCGTTCAGGCCGCCACGCCGATGCAGGTGCGCCTCTTCGGCTGGTTCCTCGCCGAGATCGACAAGCAACCCATCGAGTGGGTGCGCCGGC
>CAZMPP010000356.1:0-2715 GCA_964568035.1 uncultured bacterium | reverse complement strand
AACTTGGCCTGCGTTTCCATGTCCGTCGCAAGCCTAAGCAAAAACTCGGTCAATCTCGGTCGTTCCATTCGGTCGCCCTCCATCGTTGCACCCGAGCTCGAGGCTGGCTCAATCCTTTTACCGCAAAGTAAACCGCCTCCTTGGCCGGGGAGGCGTTATGACGACCGCATAGCAAAAGGACGTCTTGCCATGCTGCTCCTCCAAACCGTTGTTGTTGCGGTTCTTCCGGCCGGTTTCGCCGCTTCGCGCGACAATGGCTGAAGAGCCGGCCGACTTAATCGTTGCCGGCGCAACGATTCACGCGGTCGACGATTCGAATCCGGCGCCCGCGGCCTTTGCCGTCCGCAGCGGGCGGTTTATCTTCGCCGGTTCGACGGAAGGCGCGATGTCGTTGCGCGGCCCCGCGACGTGCGTGCTCGATGCGTCCGGCTCGACCATCTTGCCGGGGTTAATTGACGCGCACATCCACCTTACCAACATGGGGATGCGATTGGAGCAGGCGGCTTTGGAGAACGCCGAATCGTTTGAAGAGGTCGTTGCCCGCACGGTAACTTTCGCGCAATCGGCAAACGACGAATGGATTGTCGGCCGAGGATGGGATCAAAGTCTTTGGCCCGGCAAGACGCTCCCTTCGCACGACGCGCTGAGCAAGGCGTTTCCCGACCGGCCGGTCGCGCTCACCCGCATCGATGGCCATGCGCTCGTGGCCAACGCAAGAGCGATGGCGTTGGCTGGTTTTGACGCAACGATGGCCGATCCGCCGGGCGGCCGCATCGTGCGCGATGCTTCCGGCGCGCCCAGCGGGCTATTCGTCGATACCGCGATGGCGCTGGTGGCCGGACGGATTCCTAAGCCCACGCGCGAGCAGCTGATGCGGGCGACGCGCGCCGCCGTTGCCGAGTGCAACCGCTGGGGCATCACCGCCGTTGCGGAGCCGGGCTGCGACGACGACGTCCTGGCTGCCCACGTAGCGCTCATCGAGCGCGGGGAGTACTCGATACGAAACTACGCAATGCTCGACGACGACGCGGCCTTGCTCGAGCGCCATTTTGCGCGCGGACCGCTCGACTCGGCGTACGATGCGCGCCTCTGGACGCGAGCGGTAAAAATGTACGCCGACGGGGCGTTGGGTTCTCGCGGCGCCGCACTGCTCGAGCCTTACGCCGACGACCCGGCCAACAACGGCCTCGTCGTCACGTCGCGCAAGCATCTCGCGGCGGTGACGGAACGAGCGATCCGCTCCGGCTTCCAACCCTGCATCCATGCAATCGGGGATTATGCCAACCGCGTTGTGCTCGATATTTTCGAGGCGGCGCCGGCCGGTGCGGCCGAGGTCCGCCCCCGCATCGAGCACGCGCAAGTCGTGTCGGTACCCGACATTCCTCGTTTCGCCGCGTTGGGCGTCATCGCGTCGATGCAAACGACGCACGCGCTCAGCGATATGCGTTGGGCGGCCGAACGGCTGGGGAAGGATCGGGTCGCCGGCGCGTATGCGTGGCGCGCGCTGCTCGATGCCGGAGCGACCGTCGCGAATGGAACCGACGCACCCGTCGAAGCGGTGAGCAGTGCGCGGAGTTTTTATGCCGCCATCGCGGGGCCCGTGCCGGCGATGACGCGGCGTGAGGCGCTCGCCGCAATGACGATCGAGGCCGCGCGCGCCAACTTTCAAGAGCAGCATATCGGCTCGATATCCCCCGGAAAATACGCGGACTTCGTTGTGATGGACCGCGACTGGATGACGGCGGCACCCGAAGGAATTCTCGAAACGAAAATTCTGGCGACCTATTCCGCCGGCCGAGAAGTTTACCGCGCCGGCTGATGGGGCGTTTCCGAGGCACGAGTGACGCGACGGCCGATCCAGCGTCCGACGAGCGATCCGGCCACTACCACCAGAGCCATGTTGGTTGCCATCGCTTGCGCGGGGCCTTTCGCCGTTACAAAGATGCCCACGAGGATTAAGGGCGCGCTGATCCCGGCTCTCCAAATCCTGCTGATGCAGTTGCGCGTGATCGTCGGGGTTAAGCTTGCGTGGCGAACTCGAAGGCCGATGGCGAGCAGCATGGCGGTCGTGGCCATGTAGAGACTCAAGCAAACCCAGTAGAGCTGGTTGGCGACGATGATGTCGCGCGCATTGCCGAGGTCGAACGCGCGCAGCAAAACCTGCAGGGTGTAGATGAGAAGGACGATCAGCCCAAGCTTCGCGTAGTTGAGAACGACCGACAAGCGCGTGGGTACGAAAACGTGACGGAAGGTCCAGTAGTGCGCTCCCCACATCGCGCACACGATGGAGAACGTCCAAACGTACGCTACGAGCCACTCTACGTTCTGCAGCAGCATTGCGGCGTGGTTGGGGACGGCAAGCGATAGCGCGAGCAGTGCCAGGCTGAAGCCGATGACGACATCGCCAAAATCCTCGAGCCGTCGGACGAAATATTCGTCGCGTTCGGGCGGATCGATCACAAAGCCCTCGGCGAAAGTATCGCAACTGCTTGGGCGCGCGTATTATTTAGCACGAGAGCCAAAATCCGGCCGTCGTCGGTTATGCCAAAGGCGCTCTGAACGTGAAAGCTTGCGGCGGGCCGGAGCAGGAGATCCAGCGGTTGCGCGGCGGGGTGACGATCGTTAGCGTTAGCCACAAAGGCGCTCGAGAGCCGGGCCTTGGGCGGCTCCGGGACGTACGATTCGCCGACGATCGTTCCGTTCTCGGAAATCGCA
>CAZMPP010000355.1:0-2733 GCA_964568035.1 uncultured bacterium | reverse complement strand
CAAGAGGGCCTGCGCGGTCGCCGCAGCAATTCGTCCCCCAACCGCCCAATCGAAAGCCGCTCCCAATGCACCGCCGGGAGGGCGATACGAGCCCTTGAGCTCGAGCAACGTCGATTTATACGTCTCATCGGCGCGGGCGGTTAACTCGCCGTCGAACTCCGGATATGGACCCGCCTTGGGTTTCCAGCGAACCTGCCACGGCTGTTCGAAGTGCATCGGGTCGGTAGCCGTGCCGTACGTCACGACGACTTCTTTGACGAGCTCCCCGCCCGGCACGGAGAGCGTAAGGGCCAACGGCCCCGGCGCTCCCGAGGCGGCACGCGCCTCCACGCTCTCGGCTAAATATTGGCGGGCAAGGTTGTAGGGGCAACGTACGACGCTGTACTCGAGCAAGTCGGACATAATGTCATCCTATCGGGGCGGTGCGAAGAAGTGTAGAACGAAGAGTTCCCAAGTGTTTCACAAGCGCCGGTCTGGCTAAGGCTTGCGCATCTTATAGCCAACTCCGTAAACGGTAACGATATATTCGGGATTGCTCGGGTCGGTCTCGATTTTCTTACGGAGATTGTTGATGTGCCGGTCAAGGGTGCGCTCGTAGATTTCGCCGTCATCGCCGAGCCGATCCAGCAGATGTGCACGCGTAAAAACCTCCCCCGGGTTTTCCGCCAGGACGGCGAGGATCTTGAACTCTGTGGCGGTGAGGTGGGTCGCGCGCCCGGACATCGTGACCTCGTGAAAGTTGTGATCGATCTCCAGCTCACCTATTCGCGTGCGCCTCATGGGACGGTCGTTAGTCGCCGCGACGACTTCGGCCGTGCGGCGCATAAGGGCCCTCACACGCGCCACCAGCTCGCGCGGCGAGAAAGGCTTAGCGACGTAATCATCGGCGCCAAGCTCGAGGCCGACGATCCGGTCGGCCTCTTCGCCCCGGGCCGTCAGAACGATGGTGGGAATGTGGGCGTTCGGCAACGAGGCCGAGCGTAGCACGTCGAGCCCGCTGCCGTCGGGAAGCGTAATATCGAGAACCAGCAAATCGGGAGTGTGTCCCGCGATGGCGCCCAGGGCCCCGGCGACGCTTTCGGCGGTGTCCACCACGAGGCCCTCACGTTCGAGATACTCTTTGACCACCTCGACGATCTGCAGCTCATCGTCCACGACTAAAACCCGCTTGCGTTCCACGCTAAGAAGTTTCGCCGCCGAGCAACAAAATGCGAGCGCCGCGCAGAGCATCGGCGAGCGCCTCCAAGCGCTCGGGCGTCGGCTCGACGAGTCCGTCGATCATGGCCTCAGCATTTGCCAGCGCAACGGCAACGAGGTTCCCAAGCTCGTGCCGGACATCGGGTTCGTACACGCTCGCTGTTTTCAGCGATATGGCCCCAAAAGCCTTATCGCGACGGATAGGGCGAGTACGGCGTCGTATTTGGTTGTTGTGAGCGAGTTATCGTTTTCGCTTGCCGACCTCGCCGGCAGCCGCTTTCCCTTGCTGGAATACGCTCCCGACGCCACCGTCGTTGTCGACAAACAGGGTCTAGTTCGACTCGTCAACGCGCAAACCGAATTGCTCTTCGGCTATTACCGCGAGGAGCTTCTCGGCAAGTCCATCGAGGTGCTGATTCCAAGCCGCTTCCGGGGACGGCACGTCGACGAACGAGCCGGCTACATAGCGGACCCACGCGTGCGCCCAATGGGCGTTGGACTCGAACTCTTTGGATTGCGCAAGGACGGCTCGGAATTTCCTGTCGAGATCAGCTTGAGTCCGATCGTTACGCGGGATGGAACGTTCATCGCGAGCGCCATTCGAGACGTCACCGAGCGCAAAGCGATCGAACGGCGCCTGAATGAACTCAATGCCGAATTGGAGCGGGCGAGCCGCGCAAAGGATCAGTTTTTGGCCTCAATGAGCCACGAGCTGCGCACCCCGCTCAATGCCATCCTCGGGTTCACGGGTACGTTATTGATGAGGCTTCCCGGGCCTTTAACCGACGAGCAAGAGCGGCAGCTTCAGATCGTTCGTTCGAGCGCCACGCATTTGCTCTCGCTTATCAACGATATGCTGGACTTGGCGAAGATAGAATCTGGGAAACGGGAGCTCAGTATCGCTCCGGTCTCTCTAAGCGAGGTCGTCGAGGAGGTCGCGTCGTCGCTGGCTTCACTCGCGGCGGAAAAGCGGTTGGATTTTTCCAACTCGGTTCAGGCAGCTTCCGACACGATCGTGACCGATCGTCGCGCGCTCGCCCAAATCCTCTTGAACCTTACCAACAACGCGCTCAAATACACCGAACGCGGCGGCGTCCGCATCGACGTCGCAGATGTTTCGCCCGACCGGTCCGAGGTGGCGATTAGGGTCACGGACACGGGTATCGGCATAAAGCCCGAAGACTGCAAGCGCCTCTTCCGGGCCTTCCAGCAAATCGATTCCACAACGACGCGTCGCCACGAGGGTACCGGGCTGGGACTCTATCTCTCGCGCAGCCTCGCCTTGCTGCTGGGAGGCACGTTGGACGTCGTAAGCGAGTATGGTGCCGGAAGTACCTTTACGCTAACCCTTCCGGTAACGAGCGACGAATGAACGAACGCATCCTGGTGGCCGACGACAACCGCGCCAATCTCGATCTGATGCTGTACTTGCTTCGCGCTTTCCATTACGAGGCCGAAGGTGCGTCCGACGGATTGGCCGCACTCTCGGCGGTTCAGTCGGGGGAGTTCGCACTCATATTAACCGACATTTTAATG
>CAZMPP010000354.1:0-2749 GCA_964568035.1 uncultured bacterium | reverse complement strand
GAGAGCATCGTCGACGATTACCAGCGGCGACTCTATGGCTTCGCCTTGCGCATGACCGGCAACCGCGAGGATGCCGAAGAGATCGTGCAGGACGCCTTCGTTCGCGCCTATCGCGCGCTCGGTAAAATGTCGCCCGAGCAACGAGCCGATCTGCGCCTCCAGCCGTGGCTCTATACGATCACGCTCAACGTTACGCGCAACCGTCTGCGGGGCAAGCGCCCGTCGAACGTTGCCTTGGATGCCCTGGCCGATCCCGACGCCATCCTGCGCGAATCGAACGAGGGTCCGCCCCAGCCCGAAACCATCGTCGAGCAAAATACCGAGATCGCGCTGGTCGAGCGCGCGCTGCTGCAGCTGCCGATGCATCTGCGAGCCGCTGCGACGCTGCGATTCATCGAGGGGCGCAGCCACCCCGAAATTGCCGAAATACTTCACCAACCGATCGGCACGGTTAAGTCCCACGTCCACCGGGCCGTGCGCATTTTGCGCCGCATCCTCGGCCCGCAGATAGGACGTTTTGCCACCGAAGGAGTCCCTCTACATGCGTTGTCGTGACGTCGAAGCGCTCTGGGACGACCTCCGCGGCGAGTGCCAAGCCTCGCTCAAGGAGACCGTCCATACCCACCTGCGAGCCTGTCCGTCGTGCCAAGCGATGTACGAGCAGTACGAAGGGGTGGCATACTGCCTCTCCTGTCTACCCCAGCCCCAACCGTCCTGCGATTTGGCAAAGAAGGTCATCCAACACGTCGCTGCGCTGAAGGGCAAATACCAGCCGCCGATCGTTTTAACCGCCGTCAGCACGCCGGTCGGCCGCCTTCACATCGGCCTAAAGCACGACCGCATCGCCTATCTGAGTCTCGACGCCGGAGAACCTCCCGAAGCAGTGGTCGCACGGGCCGAGCGGCGGCTTCGCCGCCATGTGGTCTTTGGTGAAGCGCCGCTTTGGCTCGTACGCGAGCTCGACCGATTCTTCAGCACCTGGCGGGTGGACGACGCGGTCGTCGACATCAGCGACCTGACGCCGTTCGAGCAAGCCGCACTTCGAGCGGTGTCGCAGATACCCCCCGGCGAGACGCGCTCCTACGCATGGGTGGCGATGCAGATCGGTCGGCCAAAAGCAGCGCGCGCGGTCGGACGGGTGATGGCGCGCAATCCGCTGCCGCTGCTCTTCCCGTGCCATCGCGTGGTAGACTCGTCGGGCGAGCTGCATAATTATTTTTACGGTCTCGAAATGAAAGCCCGAATTCTTGAAATGGAGGGCTACCGCGGCTAGACGCCAACCCTAACGAAGGTGGCGCATTTCGTCCTCATCTCCGTATGGAGCGTTTCCCCGCGGCTCGATTTGAGCCGCGCTCTTTTGTCCGTTTCGCGATGAGCGATCCTCGCGTTTCGGCGATTCCCGACGTCCACGGTCACGCCAAAGGCGAGCACCGTCCGTACGCCGAGGAGCGCCCCATCGCGTACTCCGCGCGGATGCTCTTCCTTTGGTTCTATCACGCCTGCCGCCGCGCTTCGCCGCGTTTCTTGATGGTGGCCGATCACGCCAACTATCTGACTTTCGAGGATCCGGGGGCGGTCAATACCGTGCGGCGGGCGCTCAAACTGGCGCAGGCCGGAGACTTGCTCGGTGCCGCCGAAACGGCCGGCGTCGACGTCCCGCACGCCGCGGTCGTTTCCGAGGGCTTACGGCGCGGGATCCGCTTTGCCATCGGCGCAGAGGTCGATAACGACCCCCGGGCCCGTCCCGATGCCCAGAATATCGTCGATGCGATGCGCCCGGACGGAATCATCCGGTCCGTGCATTTCGTCCCGATCGTTCACCCCGAGAAGGGCGCCGACTGGCTCTGGCCATTCGACAACGAGGAGTTCAGCTTTCTGCACGAGGTCGTCGAGCCCGATCGGCTGTGGGAGCTCTACATCACCAAGCTCCTGGACGATCTCGAGAAGCTTCCGACGCACATTGTCGGCCACTTTTACGTGCCCGCGACTTTCGGAAGCTGGCCCACGCAAAAGAAACTCGAGGAATACGAAGACCGGATGCTCGACCTCGCACACCGGCGCGGGCTGGCCGTCGAGTTGAACACCCGTTTCCTCTACCGCGAGCATTCGGACGAGGCGAAAAAGAAATATCTCGACGCCAACTCGCGCCTCATTCGCAAAGCCAAGGCGCGCGGCGTGGGAGTGGCCGTTGGTTCGGACGCCCATAGCCCCAAGGATCAGGGCAACGGGTTCGACGTCATTCTCAAGCTGCTCGACGACGCGCGGGTCAACGAGCTCGTCTTCCCGGTCGGCGGACGGCTGGCTCGCGTCGCGTTGCGCGCGACGCGCGAGCACCTCGAAGCGCAGGCAAAAGCACGACGGCAGCCGAGCGCCCCGGGCAGCAGCATCAGCGGCTATGGCCGGGCCGAGCTCGGACTTCCCGAAGAAGCCGAGGGCGCGCGTGGTCGCGAAACCGGACCAAAAAAACGCGCCGTCAAGGCTGCACGCACGACCAAGAAGCCGGGAGCCACGCCGCCGTCCCCGCCGAGCACCTCGCGGCGGAGCGCCGAGTCGTCCGCTCAGGCCGGCAAGGCGAAGGCCGCGCGTAGCGCCAAACCGGAGCCGCCGGCCAAAAAGAAGAGCGTAAAGCGCCCCGAGACGACACCCAAAAAGCGCCCTCCCCCGGCCCCGGTAAAGGCAAAAAAATCACCGGAGAAGCCGGCGCGCCCGGCCGCCAAGAAGAGTTCCTCGTCAAAGACACAAGGCAAGA
>CAZMPP010000353.1:0-2780 GCA_964568035.1 uncultured bacterium | reverse complement strand
AATGGGCTGACCGATGGGTCGAACATATCGTTTATCGCCGCGTCGAGGGATCCGCTCGAAGCTTGCTCGACCAAGTCCGCCCAGAAGCCCGTTGCTTGATTCGGCGGAATTTGATGGCTCTTATCGTTGGGATTACGTATCCCGGTTTCGCCAAGGAAGCCGTCGGACTGATAACCGGCGGTTAAGCTGTCGCCGACGCCGACGATCTTCGAGAGAATAACGTCTTGCGGCGGCTGCTTGGAAGCGTTGCCACCATGCGCCGGCACGATGCCCGGCGCACCGCCGGTCGCGCCGCCGCCGCACGCGGCAACCGCTGCAAGCGCGGCGATGCTCAAGAGTGAACGAACGGTTGCGAACTTCATCGCGTAAATACTCCGAATCACAACGGGAAAACGTTCGGCGAGCCGATGCCGAACTGAAGTTGAAGCTGGGTTGCCTTGAGACCGCCGATCGCCAAGCCGCACTGGTTGTTGATGGCTTGCTGCACGGTCAGACACTTAACGCCGGTGATGCCGAACTGCCCCATATTGGTCGTGTTGCCGCTGTTGAGCGTTGCCTGCACGAAGGCGTACTTGGTTAAGCGCTGCGAGACACCCAGGAAGTATGCGAAGAGGTGCTCGGGATACGGATCGGTCGGCAGATAATCTCGCGGGCTCTGCGGCTCGAAGAAGAACGTCGTCGTTTTCGTCGGCGTGTATTCGAGATAGAGCACTTGCGGCAGCTGCATCGAGTTGCCGCCGTTCGCACCGGCCGTGTGAACGAGCCAGGACGGCGCGATCGTGAACGTGCCGAACATCTTGGGCGTCTTGAGGAACGGCAGCGTCAGCGCGATGGCGTAATACTGCGCCGTGCGAACCGGGATGTTCTCGACCGGACCGTCCGGTAAGTTGTAGGTGAACGGGACGACGTCGTTGTTACCCGGAGCGAAGCCGATCTCTCCCCCGCGCGTGACGTACGTCGGCGAGATCACGAACGGCAGCGGACCCGGCAGCTTGTTGGACTTAACGACGAAGAGCTTCTCGAGCATGAATACGCCGAACGTATCTTTCGTACGTACGTTGATGTTGCGCCCGGCGCCCGGGCCGCACGCATTTCCGTTAGTGAGGTCGGCGCAACCGACTGGATTGCGGAAACCGGCGAGATAAACCGGAGCCGTGCCGGTGTTAAATCCGTAAGGCCAGTGCTGTAACTGGAACATGCTGACGACCAGGCGCGTCGACCAGTTGAAGCCGTAAGCGGCCGAGAGGTCGCCGCCGCCCATCAGCCAGCCCTGTTTACCGTAAGAACCGATGTCACCGAACGGATACGCCATCGAGAGATCGGCCGAGTATGTAAATCCTTGCGGAAGGCCGATGACGGGGCCGACGGGCTGCTGCGAAACCGGCGGCGCTTGTGCGACATTAGTATCGCTCTTAGGCGGCGGCGTCTGGTTCATGACGTTCTTGAGTGCTGTATTGGCGCCGGGGAGAATCGACTGCTCGAAGACGTCGCCCATTCCCCCGTCGGCGAAGGCCGGCAACCCAATGTTCGCGAGCGCGCAAGCCGCAACCGCGACCGCCGACACGCGAAAGATTTTTCCGAGCATGCAAGCAACTCCCAACAAGCGGGATGACGTTCGTCATCAAATCAAATAACTAAGGGGTTTACAACAAGGAGTTGCTCCTACCGCACGAAGTTCCTTTTAAGCGGCAGCTCGAATTAGACGCCGACTTGCGGCGTGGCCGGCTCCGCTTGCAGCTCTCCCCGCACGTGCCCGTCGCGACGTCCGCCGTTACCGCCTCGCATTTCAAACGACTTAATGATGACGTAGAGCACCGGTGTGATCCCGAGATTTAATACCGTGGACATCAGCATACCGCCGAAAACGACCGTTCCCAGCGAATGGCGAGCGGCTTCGCCGGCGCCCGATGCAAAGACCAGCGGCGTGACGGCGATGACGAAAGCAATCGAAGTCATCAAAATCGGCCGCAGCCGAATCTGTGCGGCGCGCATCGCGGCTTGGACGATGCTGGCGCCTTCGCGCAGCTGCTGATTGGCGAACTCGACGATTAAAATTGCGCTCTTACTGGCCAAGCCGATGAGCATGACGTATCCAACTTGCGCGTAGACGTCTTGCGAGAGCGAGGGGTCGAAGAGAAACGGAATCGGGAAGTGCCGCAGGTTGATGAAAAGCAACGCGCCGAGCAGCGCCGTCGGCACGGCGAGCAGCACGATGAGCGGATCGATGTAACTCTCGTATTGTGCCGAGAGAACGAAGAAGACAAAGATCAGCGCGAGGATGAAGATTTCGATCGTAAGCGGTCCCGCGGCGATCTGATCGAGTTGCAGACCCGTCCACTCATACAGCACGCCCTTCGGCATAACTTTTGAAGCGATCTGCCCCATTGCGGTAATCGCCGCGCCCGTGCTGGTTCCCGGGGCGTTGCCGCCGCTCAGCTCGATGTTGCGATAGAGATTGTAATGGGTGATGATCGGCGGACCCAGCACGCGGCGAATGTCCATCAGCGCCGAGAGCGGGGTCATGACGGCGCCGTTGGACGACGTGGTCGTGGTGCCGAGGCCTGGAGCGGGGGTCCCGACGGCGCTGGGAACCACGGTCGTGCCCGGCGCAGAGCTCGAGTGCACGTAAAGATTTCCCAGCGATTCGACGCTGTTGCGGAACGGCGCGTCGGCCTGAACGTCGACCTGCCAAGAGCGATTGAGATACGTGAAATTATTGACGTAGAGCGAACCAAGGTCGACTTCCATCGTCGTGAAGATGTCTTGCAGCGAGACCCCGA
>CAZMPP010000352.1:0-2816 GCA_964568035.1 uncultured bacterium | reverse complement strand
CGGACCGAAACGCTCGCTTCGCTCGCGACCTTGCGTAAGATCCTCAACCGGTTCCTCGCCCACCGCGTCTTCTACGAAGTTTCGAGCCGAAGCAAACGCGGTCACGAGTTTTATTCCACCAAGAACGTCTTCGTCGTCGGACTGATCGAAGTTACCAACTTCGAGCATTTGCGCATTCTGATCTTCGACGCGCACAATCACGCGCACTCGGTCGAGATCCTCAATCCCGAAACGATGCGGATCTACGATGAAATGCCCGGACGCGGATTCGCCGTTTCCTTCATTAGCGGGGATCCCAACGCCGTCGAGACGCGCTGCTACATTCGCGACGAAGGCGAAGATGGAGAACCCGTCCACGAGGCTACCGCGCTCGAACGCATTACGCTGCCTCAGCTCTTCGAATACTTGGAAGAGATCACGTCGGTCGAGCCGGCCGTCAAGAACTCGCCACGCTAGCCTTCTAACGCTTCGCGCGACGCTCCAACCGCTCGGCTTGCCGCAGCGCCCGCACCGCATCGGCGATTCTTCCGGCACGTTTGTAGGCGGCGCCGAGGTTTAGGTGGGCAACGGCATACTCCGAATCGGACGCAATGGCGCGCTCGTAACGCGCGATCGCTCCTTGCACGTCGCCGGCCTCGAAAAGCAGATTGCCGAGGTTGGTTAGCGCCGGAGCGTAGGCGGGCTGCGCTTTTAGTGCGGCGTCGAAATCTTCCACGGCCTGCTCGCGCCGCTGCATCCCGATGCGCGCCACGCCTCGCTTGTTCAGAAGAAAGGCGCGTTCGGGCGCGCCGAGCGATTCCGCCTCGAGCCACGCCGAGAGGGCGACTTCGGCTCCGGCGTAATCGCGCCGGCGCAGCGCCTTGAGCGCGAAAGCAAAACGGTCGTCTTTCCGGAACACTCTGGTGCAATGTTCACGGTCGACGTCGTCACGCTCTTTCCCGAGATCTTCGCGCCCTTCGTGGGACTCTCGATCGTCGGGCGCGCCGTCGAGCGCAATCTGGTGACCGTGCGTTACCATCATCTCCTCGACGAGCTGATTGACGGCGAGCGGGCCGACGACTCCCCGTTCGGCGGGGGCGCCGGCATGGTGCTACGCATTGAACCGATCGCTCGCGCGCTCGATCGGGTCCTGCGCGAGGCTCCGAACGGCGAGCACCGGCTGATCGTCGTTCCCAGTCCAAGCGGTCCCCGCTTTACGCAACGCGAAGCTGAGCGGTGGTCGAAGCTCGACCGGCTGGTTGTGATCTGCGGCCATTACGAGGGAATCGACGACCGGCTCGCGTCGCTCTACGAACTCGAGGAGTGGTCGCTGGGCGACTTCGTCGTCACCGGCGGTGAGCTGCCCGCCCTGGCCTTCATGGATGCAACGGTCCGGCTGGTAGCCGGCGCGCTCCGTCCCGAGTCGGTTGAGAACGAGTCGTTTACGGCCGGCCTGCTCGACTACCCCAGCTTCACCCGGCCGGCTACCTTCCGCGGCGTGGACGTCCCCCCGGTGCTTCTCTCCGGGGATCACGCCAAGATCGCCCAATGGCGCCGGGAACAGTCCCGTCAGCGCACCGCCGAGCGCCGCAGCGACCTCTTGCCCGCGGACGAAGACTCGGGTTGACCTTGCAACCCGTCGAACGCCCATGATAGGATACCTTGTCTGCCGGGCCCGCGCCCGGCTATTCTTTACGCACCCGCCTCGACGGACGAAAGTTTATGAACGTCATCGATGTCCTCAACCGAGATCAACTCAAAGACAGCATCCCCCTCTTCCGCGCCGGGGATACCGTAAAAGTCTATTCCAAAGTCGTCGAAGGCGGTAAGGAACGGACCCAAATGTTCGAAGGTGTCGTCACCGTCCGCAAAGGCGGCGGCACGGCCGAATCGATTACCGTGCGGCGCATCGCCCACGGCGTCGGGGTCGAAAAGACGTTTCTTCTGCACAGCCC
This sequence comes from uncultured bacterium, assembly GCA_964568035.1. Classification (GTDB taxonomy): domain Bacteria; phylum Vulcanimicrobiota; class Vulcanimicrobiia; order Vulcanimicrobiales; family Vulcanimicrobiaceae; genus Cybelea. The sequence goes on along the minus strand of CAZMPP010000352.1, from coordinate 882 downwards.
TCGCGTCGAGCGCATCGAAGTCGGCAAGCGCGGTATCGTCAAGCGCAGCCGCCTCTACTATTTGAGCGAGAAGGTTGGTAAGGCCGCGCGCATCAAGGAAAAGAAAGTTAAAGGAAACTAATACGCCGCTCTGACACCGCTGCAGCTTCTGGGGCTTCTGTGCGTTTTCAGCGTGGCGCGAATCGCGCTATCGACCAAACCCTTTACAGCGAGCGGATCGACGATTGCGGCAACGGCGCGCAGTTATCTCGATGCGCTCATCATCGCCGGCCTCGTCGCACTCTTCCTCATCACGTTCGTGATCGGAACCTTCTTCATTCCCTCGGTCTCGATGGTGCCCGCTTTACAAGTGGGCGACGTCGTGCTGGTCGATGAGATCGCATATCGCTTGGCCGGCCCCGCCGACGGTGACGTCGCAATCTTTAAGCCACCGGTTGCATCGGGCGGCAACGACTTCGTCAAACGCGTTATCGGCGTCCCCGGCGACCGTCTGGTGATCTCCAACGGCGTCTTGTACCGCAACGGCGCGGCGGTCGGCGAGCCCTACGAAAATCAGCAACCCGCCTACACGCTGGCGATTCGCGATTACGGCATCTACGTGAACGGCCATCCGCTCGATGCGCGCACCGCCAACGTCCCGCCGCGGCCGAAATGGCAAGCGCCCAACCGGATCCCGGACCGTTATTATTTCGTTCTCGGCGATAATCGTAACTATTCGGACGATTCGCACGTATGGGGATTTGTGGATCGTCCCAACTTTGTCGGCCGCGCCTTCATGGTGCTCTGGCCGCTGCGCCGTCTGCACGTGCTGGAGAAATAGCCGTGACGCCCGTCGAGCTGCTGGCCATCGTCGCCGCCATCGCTGGGGCGCGCGTCGTGCTC
>CAZMPP010000351.1:0-2824 GCA_964568035.1 uncultured bacterium | reverse complement strand
CACTTGAAGAACGCCGCCGTTCTGATCAAAGGGCTCGCGCTCGGGCAATGGGCGCTCGAGAACGGCGCCGAGCACATCCACGCGTATTGGATGTCGACCCAGTCGACCGTCGCGATGATTGCCGCATTGACCAGCGGTCTGCCGTGGAGCGCGACGGCTCATCGTTGGGACATCTACGAGCGCAACGCGTTCGACGTCAAAGAGCGCAGCGTCTCATTCGTCCGCACGATCTCGAGCCGCGGCGCGCACGATTTGCGCGAGCGCATGCCCCGCCTCAACGGTCGGGTCTTGGAGATTGGGCTCGGGACGAAACTGGATCCGCAGACGGTGCGAACGCGGCTCAGTTCCGATTTCAACATCGTCTGCCCGGCTGCGTTAGTTCCGGTAAAGGGGCACTCGACATTGCTTGCCGCGGTCGCGCGCCTACGCGCGATGGACGTGCCCGTACGCTGCACCCTCTATGGCAGCGGTCCGCTTCAAGAGCAGCTGCGAGCCGAAGCCGAGGAGCTCAACCTTCACGATGCCGTCGAGTTTGCCGGATTCGTCCCGCACGAGCGTCTGCGCGAAGCGTACCGTTCGGGACGTTTTGCTGCAATGGTTATGGCTAGCCGCAACGCCGGCGAGAAGATGATGGAAGGACTGCCCGCAGCGCTGATCGAGGCCATGGCCTTCGGCGTGCCGGTGGTCGTTACCGATTCGGGCAGCATTGGCGAGCTCGTCGACGATCGCAGCGGCGCAGTCGTTCCACCCGACGATCCCGAGCGCTTGGCTCAAGCGCTACTAGATGTCTACCTCGACGCCGACGCCGCCGAAGTGCGCGCGCGGCATGCCTACGCAATCGTTAGCGAGCGACACGACGTGCGCACGCAGATGCGCGTCCTCGCAGCAGCGCTGCAACAAAGGAGTACGAATTGAATATTGCCGTTATCGGTCTCGGCTATATCGGATTGCCGACCGCCGCACTTTTGGCCGAGGCCGGCCATCGCGTTTACGGTTACGACGCTAACGCCCGCCTGCGGCGCAGCCTGCAGAGCGGCGAAATCCCTAGCGCCGAGCAACCCGTTCGTGAAATCGACGAAGAGGCGCTGCGAAGCGGGCGGCTTCTGGTCGTCGACCGGATCCCGAGCGTTCACGCATATATCCTCTGCCTTCCGACGCCGACTCACGAAGGCAAGCCGGACATGCGTTACGTCGAAACGGCCGCCGCCGCCGTGGCGAACGTCGCCGAGCCGGGATCCATTCTGGTGCTGGAGTCGACCGTACCGCCGGGCGCAACGGATCGCATTTTTGCCCGCGCGCTCGAAGCGGCAGGGAAAAATATCGAGCATTACTGCATCGCTCACTGTCCCGAGCGCGTCATTCCCGGTGCGATCGTCACCGAGCTGCGCGCCAACGCGCGCGTGATCGGCGGGCGCGTGCCGGCCGACGCCCGCATCGTTGCCGATCTTTATTCGAGCTTCTGTCAAGGAGCGATCTCGCTCACCACGACGCGCACGGCCGAGTTCGTGAAGATCATCGAAAACACGTATCGCGACGTAAACATTGCCTTCGCCAACGAGCTCGCCATTATTTCCGAAGAGCTCGACATTGACGTTTGGGAAGCCATCGGTTTGGCCAACAAGCATCCGCGCGTCAATATCCTTCAACCTGGACCCGGAGTCGGCGGCCACTGCATACCAGTGGACCCGCAGTTCTTATCCGACGCCAATCCGCTGGCTACCGAGCTGATTCAGTCGGCACGCCGCGTCAACGACCGCATGCCCTATCGCATCGTGCGGCGCATTTCGGCCCTGGTCGAACCTGGCGCGGGCCGAAAGATTGCGTTGCTCGGTGCGGCTTATAAAGCTGACGTCGACGACGTCCGCGAGAGTCCGGCGGTTCGCATCGAGGCGATGCTGCGCGACCGCGGCTATACGACCGCGATCTACGATCCGCACGTCAAGCAGTTTCATCGCCCGCTCGCTCGGCGCATCGAGGATGCCGCCGCGGGTGCGGACGCGTTGGTGCTGGTAACGCCGCACACATGTTTCGCGGACATTAGTCCGGAGGAAATGGCCGCGATCGTGCGCACGCCGCGACTGATCGACACCCGTAACTTCTTCGACGCCGATCGTTGGCGCGAGTACGGATTCGAGTGTTACACGCTGGGCCGTTCGCTCGAGGTCGAGCCGGCTGCGGCAACGGCGGTGGCGTGAATCTACTCCGCCGTCTGGCGCTTGGGTTTCCGACGAACTGGAATCACCAGCGCGGATGGTCGCTCGACGCCGTGCGCGAGCCCGGCGCAGCATCATATTTCATCAAATGGGATCCGGGTACTGGCGCTTACGGTGAAGATTTTACGGGCGCTCCGCGTGATGCCGGCGGCGCGTTGCTCAGCGGTGCGAGCCGGTGGTATCATCCGATACGCATCGCCCAGTTCGCGCTGCACCGCTACGACGTTTGGCAGTCAACCGGTGACGCCGAAGCGCGAGCTGATTTTTTCGCGCAGGCGTGCTGGCTGCGCGACAATCAACACGACGCCCCGGTCCCGGGGATCTACTCGTTCGATTTCCCATGGGAGAAGTATGGCGCACCCAGTGGATGGACGTCGGCGATGGGGCAGGGCGAAGCAATTTCGGTCTTACTGCGCGCCGATCACCGCCAACCCGGTTCGGGCTTCGGCGACGCCGCTATCCGGGCGGCCCAGCCGTTTCGCTCCGAGATCGCGCGCGGTGGCGTCGTGTGGCGTTCGGGAGCGGATGTCTTCTTCGAAGAAGTTGCCAACGCGCATGCGCCTCACATCCTCAACGGCTGCATCTACGCGCTGTGGGGTCTTTGGGAGCTC
>CAZMPP010000350.1:0-2825 GCA_964568035.1 uncultured bacterium | reverse complement strand
TAGCGGGCACTGGTATTACTACGCGACGTTTTTTTATCTTCCCAAGAAGGGCTTACAGCTGCTGAGGATTGACGTACCGTGCGAATACAGCTCGAGTTGTTATTGGCAGTATGCCACCGCGGTGGCCTGGGACGGAAAATATTGGGTCATCGAGCAGTATCGGCTCTACCTTTATTCGATTAACGTCAAGGTGAAGTACGTCGGCGAGGTCGATCTCACCGCAAGCTACCGCGGTATTGGCCCTGTAGCGTTCTATCCCAAAACGTCGAAAGGACGCGCCACGCAAGTCGTGGCAGCCATTAACAATTATAACGGAAAAAGCGCGGTAGACTATTGGAAGTACCCCGCTGGAGGAAGTCCAATCGCCCAGGTCACTCAGGGCTTGGACAATGCCTCCGGCGTTGCGATCAGCCTTTGGAGCAACCCATGAATATACAATCGCGCTTCCTGTGCGTCGCATTGCTGACCGCCGCGCTTTGCGCCTGTAGCAGCAATGCGCCGTCGTTCCCGTCGGCCGCGGCCATGCCCGACCGCACCACCGTCTCACTCGCCCGCGGGCCGGCGCACGTCCACCCCGATCGTCGCAAGTCGTGGTTTTCGTCCGAACGCGCCCACAAGGCCTCTCCGGAGCTTTTCGTCTCCGACTCGGGCACCGCCGACGTCTACATTTACAAACTTCCGAAGCTTAAGCTCGTCGCGACGATCACCGGCTTTTCGCAGCCGCAAGGCCTCTGCTCCGATACGAAAGGCAACGTTTGGATCGCCGACACGAACAGCCGAACGATCTACGAGCTTTCACACCACGGACGCCTCGAAAACGAGCTCACCGACAAGACCGGCTTTCCCGTGGCCTGCGCGTGGGATCCATCTACCGGTAACCTTGCCGTGATGAATATCTTCGGAACCGCCAGCAATAGCGGCGCCGTCCTCGTCTACCCGCCGAACTCTCTGACGCCGTCGTCCTATGCGAACGCCGATCAGTACTATTACAACTTCGGCGGCTACGATAAAAGCGGCAACCTCTTCTTCGACGGCCGCGACGCCGGTGGCAACTTCATGCTCTCCGAACTTCGCAAAGGCTCCAGCTCGGCCCAAACCGTCCAAGTAACCGGCGGAACCATCGTCTTTCCCGGCATGGTGCAGTGGGATACGACCAAACAGGATCTCGTCGTCGGCGATCAGTCCTGCGGCAGTCCGTATGAAAGCTGCCTGTACGCGCTCAGGATCGCTACCAATGGCGCTACCATCACCGGTCAAACCGCCCTCCAAAACCAAAGCGGCGGACCGGTCTGCGATCTCGTGCAAGGCGCGCTGCTCAACGGCGCCGTCGCCGGCTCCGATTTTAACTTCTGCAACTCGACACCCAGCATAACGGCCTTATGGCCCTATCCCGGGGGCGGGGCTCCGTCGGTCTATACTTCTAAAAACGATTCCGTGCCGGTTGGCGCCGCGGTCAGCAAGTAAGGAGCATGAGCATGAAGAGATTCTTTTCCGTTGCCTTCTGTGTGACGATGGTCTTCGCAGCGGGCTGCTCGCAAGCGCCTCAGGGTGACGCCATCGACGCCTTGCCCAAAGCCCATCGCGCGTGGCTGGACGCCGGCGCGAAAAACCAAGATCTGTTGTACGTTTCCAATGGAAATGCGGAAGTGACCGTCTATCGGTACTGGCAGCAACAGCTCGTCGGCGTGCTGACGGACTTTACCGAGCCGAAGGGCATCTGTACCGACGCAAATCAGAACGTCTACATTGCCGACTACGCCGCTCGGCAGATTGTCGAGTACGCGCACGGCGGCACCAAGCCGATCGCCAAGTTCGACGATTCGCCGGATTCGCCGTACTCATGCTGGGTGGATCGCGCGAGCGGAAACCTTGCCGTAGCGAACGACGACGGAACCTCTGCGCAGGGTAACATCGCAATCTGGAGCGCCGCGAGCGGTATACGTACGACGTACACCGATTCGGCAATAACGAGCTTTCAGTTCTGCGCGTTCGACGACCACGGGAATCTGCTCGCTACCAATGGTAGCGTAGATTACCGGAATACGACGATGTTTGCGTGGCTTCCCAAGGGCGGCGCCAAACTCATCAATGTGCGAGTCCCGCAACCAAACCCGAGCTACCGCAAATGGTATTCCGTCCTGGGTATTCAATGGGACGGGAAGTACTTTGTTATCGATGATTACGACGCGATGTACCGCGAAAGCCTAATTCACGGCCAGGTTTACTATGTCGGCACTACTGAGGCGTACGCCGAAGAGTCGAGCGGCCAGGGGCCCGTCGGTTTCTATACACCCCCGGATGCTTCCCAAGCAACGCAAGTCGTCCAAGGAATGGGATCCGAAGAGTCCTACTCTAGCGTCGATTATTGGAAGTATCCGGCCGGCGGCGGCGACCCGATTGCCCAAATCACTCACGCCATCGACAAACCGTTCGGCGTCGCCGTCAGTTTAAAGAAATAAATTTGAGCGGCGCCTTTTCCCGATAATCGAGTGAGACGGCAATCCAAGCGCGATGCCAATGTCGAGACAATCGTTCGCCGTGAAGAGCAGCGGCGCGCCGACCGGCACGCGTACCTGCGCAACGTTTCCCCGTTGACCTTCAACGTCACGTCGAGCGGACCGGCCGGCCGGAGTTCGGCGTACGCGGTTTGGTCCTCGATTTTCACCTTGCCCGTCGGCAGCTTTTTCGTGGAACGTATCTTCGTGGTCTGAGCGATAAAGAGGTTGTACTATGCCATGATGAGCAGCTCAAGCAGCAAGGGGAGCAAGAACACCGCTCCCGCAACGACCGTCAACGAGCGCTCAGGCCGCGTCCAGTCTTTTTTG
>CAZMPP010000349.1:0-2836 GCA_964568035.1 uncultured bacterium | reverse complement strand
GAACCGGCGGGATAACTCGTCAACAACGTCGTTCGGCTGAACGTCGAGCTCGTTCGTCCTTCAAACGCAAGGATATCCGCGCCCCCGACGGTCCAGCCGGAGGGTGCCGTGTAGTCGAGGTAACCGCCCTCGAAGGCTTGCGGCTTGAGCCGCGTGTCCGCCGGATTCGCCCACGGCGTCGTGATGAGAATGTTACCCCCGGCACCGTTGAAGCCGTAGGCCTTATAGGCGATGTACGCTTCGTAACCGGTGCTGAGCGCGAAGCCCGGAAGCGTGTCGTCGGGATTGGTATTCGGCGGAACCTGCTGCACGCAGTTCGGCGAAGGATACGGCGCGTTCTTTGCGTGGTTGAGGGCCACCGAGCACGGACCACTAACCGGATTCGCATATAGATACGTACCGCCGACGTGCCAGCCACCGCCGGGGAAGTTCCAATCGCCGTGTACGGCGATCGCGCTGTTCCAACTCGCCTGGTTGACCGCGTTCGAGTTGTACTTTGCTCCCGGCGTAAAGTTGAACTGCGTTCCGGGATTGTTCGATGCGTTCTGGCGCGTGAAGTAGTACGAGCGGAAATATCCGCCGAGCGTCAACGGGTTTTTGGTCTTCACCGGCGCCGGCACCATAGTCGCCTCGGGCGCAGGCGGCGGTGGCGCTTCCGTTGGAGGCGGCGTCGGCGGAACGTAACGCACGACGACGATGTGGCGGTCGGGCACCCACAGAACGTAAGCGCCCATACCTTCGGAGATCACACGAATCGGCACCATAACGACGCCGTTATAAACCATCGGGGGTACGTCGAGTGGGCGCGTCTCGCCGTTGACGACGACCTCGGGCTTGCCGACCGTTACGACGATCTCGGCACCGGGCTTGCTGATGGTGGCGACTTTGCTCGAGGGATCGTACGAAACCGCGGCGCCCATCTGTTCGAACATCGAGCGCAACGGAACGTAGATTGTCCCGCCCTTTGCCAGAGCCGCAAGAACGCGGCCCTTTTTGAGCACGTCCGGCTTGGAATAGACGTGCTGGTCGTTATAGAGGATGGGAATGACCCCCGAGGGCGGGGAGCCGAAATCCGCCGGAGCCGGCGGGTTGGCCTGAGCCACGTGACTGAGCGACGGAGCGGCTCCAGCCGGAACCCCAGCGGAAAGCAGCGCTGCGATAAGCAGCCCGAAGAAAGACGCTAACTTCATTGCGGGAGGGATCTCCTCTAAGCAAAGTGACTAAGGTTAGTAACCAGCGTCACTATTCCATACTATGAAAAAGCAACCTGTGTCAACTTTACTCAAAAAGAGAACCGCCCAGCCGAGACGGCCGGGCGGTTATGTTCGGGGCCCCTTCGAGGGGCTTTAGAAGTCGTACTCGAGCTGAGCGCGGTTGTACTTGAAGTACGGGATGCCGCCCAACTCCGTCGATCCCAGCGTCGAGCCCGCCGGGCAATCCGTCGCGGCGGCGCCGCAGAACGTGTTCGACAACTGCCGCTGGATGTAGCGATAACGCAGCATCAATCCGTGGTAGGGGCCTTTCGCCGGAACGTGGCTGAAGAGATAGCGTCCGTCGAGCACCCAGATGTTCGTATTCTCCGGCGCCAATGCGTTGCCGTAGTTGTACCACGCATCGCTGGCGATAAAGACGAAGCGCTTATTGTTGGTCGTGAACGTTAGACCGACTTTGACTGCAGAACCCGGTGCGCGGCGATCGACCATGCCTTGTGACGTGCTGGTGGTAAAGAGCGGATCGCTGTCGGTGTTGTCCGAGTACGGGCTCGCCCATCCGCCATAGTATATCGACGTCGAGCCGTTGGGGTGCGTGAAGCACTGCGCGGCGTTGCTCGGCAAGAAGTATGCCAGCGTCGCTCCGCTCGTCGCGTTCTGGTAGTTGGCGTTGTTGCAGGTCACGTTCTTCGGCAGGAAGACCGAATCGGTGTGCCAGGGAATCTGGTTATATCCGACTTGGAACAGGATGTTCTTCGTGAGGTTTGCCCCGATCTGTGCGCCGAAGATTTGACTGTTGACCTTCCCGATATACGACTGGCCGCTGTTTTGATCGAAGCCGCCCTGCAGCGCGAGATACGGTGCCCACGCGCTGTGCCCGAAAGCGTACTTGCCGTCGAACCACCACATGTTCACCAGATCGAAGACGTTGTAGTAGTACGCGTCGGCCGATGCGGCGCCGCTGGTGTAGCCGGCCTTGCCGTAGACGAAGCCGTTGGTCGTGATGCCGTTACCGCCCGGCACCACGATGTTGGAGGCGAGGCCCGGATTGCCGGCGGGATAACTCGTGAGCAGCGTGTTGTTGGTAAACTGCGAGCTGGTGCGGTTTTCGAAGGCCCAGAAGTAGGCGCCTTCGAGCGTTAAGCCGGTGCCGGTCGGGTTGGTCCAGCCGAGATCGGCGCCCTGAAACGCTTGCGGCTTTAAACGCGCGTCGGCCGGATTGGCAAACGGCGAAGTGAAGAGCTGGTTACCGGCCGTCCCGTTGAAGCCGTATCCGCTGTACTTTACGTAGGCTTCGTCGAACGTACTCATCATGAAGCCGGGAACCGTGTCGTCGGCGTTTGTGTTGGGCGGAGTCTGCGTGACGCACTCCGCGCCCTTGAGATGGTTGGCCGGAACGACGCACGGCCCGCTTGGCGCGTTAGCATAAAAGTACGTTCCACCAACGTGCCACGGCGTCGACGGGAAGTTATAATCGGCGTGCAGCGCGATGCCGTTGTTCCACGTCGCCTGATTGACGCCGTTGGAGTTGTACTTGGCGCCGGGCGAAAAGTTAAACTGCGTTCCGGGATTGTTCGACGCGTTCTGGCGCGTGAAGTAGTACGACCGGAAGTAGCCGCCCAAGG
>CAZMPP010000348.1:0-2840 GCA_964568035.1 uncultured bacterium | reverse complement strand
CCGCTGCTGGCCGTCCTCGGCGGAGGCGCCGGCACTGCCGGGTGTCGTTGCGACCGGCATCTTCGGCGGCGACATTACCGGCAACGATGCAACGCTCGTGGCGTGCTATCGCGGTGCCCTCGCACTAACGCTGGCGTCGTATCACGAGACGTTCGGCATGCCGATGCTCGAAGCCATGGCCTGCGGGACCCCGGTGGCGGCGTCGCGCGCTAGCTCGCTACCCGAAGTGGGCGGCGACGCCGCGCTGTATTCGCCGCCGGATGACGCCGATGCGTGGGCCGCGGCGTTACGGCGCATCGTGGACGATGCGGCTTTGCGCCGGCGGCTCGTCGCGGCGGGAATCGAGCGCGCGGCGGGATTTACCTGGGAGAAGAGCGCGGAGCGGCACGTCGAGGTTTTCCGCGCGGTGGCGCGATGATTCGGCTCGGCGTCGACGCGTGGAACCTTCCCGGCGACCGGCGCGGCATCGGGCGTTATCTGCGTTCGATCTTGCGTGAGTGGTGGCACGCTGCGTGCGATCGCGTCGAGGTCACGCTGATCGTTCCGGAGTGGCATACCTGGACGGTGCGGCGACGCTATTTGCGCGAGGTCGAAGGGCGCGAGTATCGCGTGGTCTCGCGAGCGCGGCACGCGCGGGCGAGGCTCGATGCGCTGTGGTTTCCGTTTAACGGCTGCAGCTGGACGCACTTCGCGCTTCCCGCGACGGCGACGCTGCACGACGCTTCGAACTTCGTGGTGCCCGATTATGCGCCGCAGACGCAAGCGATCTTCCGCGCGGCGGCGCAGAAGTGCCGAGCATTGATTACCGATTCGTACTTTGCGCAAGCCGAGCTGGCGCGCGTGCTGGGAATTCCGCCGGAGCGTTTGGTACCGATTGAGCTGGGCGTCGATCCGCCGCGCGCGCTGCGGCCGGTTTCGCCGGAGGTTGCCGCGATGCGGCCCTTCGTTTTATATGTCGGGGCGCCGGAGCGGCGCAAAGGTTTCGACACGCTGCTTGCGGCGATGCGCGAGGTGCGCCAAGTGCGCCCGGATTTGCGATTGGCAGTGACGACGCGGTTGGCAGGCACCGAGTTTGCGGCAGCGGCGGCCGAGGTTGGCGGGGTGGTGGAGTTGGGGCACGTGGACGAGGCATTGTTGGCGCAGCTGTATCGGGAGTGCGCGATGCTGGCGTTTCCCTCGCGTTACGAAGGCTTTGGGTTGCCGGTCCTCGAGGCGATGAGCTACGGCGCGCCGGTCGTGGCGTCGAACGCCTCGGCGATTCCGGAGGCGGGCGGCAATGCAGCCTCTTATGTTGCGCCGGGCGATGCGCCGGCGTTGGCGGCGGCGATCGTGCGCGTGGCGGGCGATGCGGCGTATGCGGCGGAGCTGCGGCAGCGCGGGTTGGTGCACGCGGCGGCGTTTACGTGGGAACGGACCGCGGAACGGACGCTGGCAACGATCGAAGCGACGCTGTGACGGTGCATCTCGCTACCGGGTTGGCGGTGGTTGACGGGCGGGTTCTGCTGGTGGCGTCGCGTTACCCGAATCACGCAGAGCCGTTGTGGAACTTGCCGGGTGGGCGGCAGCAGGCCGGGGAGCTGCTCACCGAGACGGTCGCGCGTGAGGTTCACGAGGAGACGGGGCTGCGCGTAAGCGTTGGTTCGCTCGCATATCTGGGTGAGAGTTACGATGGGGAGCGGCATTATTTGAGTGCGTGTTTTCTTGTTGAGGTTGTCGCGGGGTCACCCTTCGACACGGCTCAGGGCGACACGACCGCTCCGTCCTTCGACTCGCGCCCTTCGGGCGCGGCTCAGGATGACAAAGTGGATCACGTAGTCGCTTGGGAGTGGGTGGCCATCGAAGAGCTTGCTGAGCGGATTGTAGTTGGGGTGGTGCGGGAGCCGCTGTTGGCGTATTTGCGCGGCGAGCTGACGCAGCGTTACGCGGGGTTCCACGACGCCGGGATTACTATTGAGTGGCCGCCCGATTCGGAGTAAACGACTCGGCCCAGCGCACCTGTTCTAACGAGTGCAGGATGATGTCGACGGTTTTGCCGCCGACGCTCGCCCCGCGCTCCAGCACGCCTTCGTCCACGAAGCCGAGGTTGCGAAGCACGGCCCGCGACGCGCGATTTTCGGGCAGGCAGAAGGCGCGAATCTCGCGCAGGCGCGCGCGGCGAAAGCCTTCTTCCACCAGCGCGGCGACGGCCTCGGTAGCAATGCCGCGTCCGCGATGCGCGTGCACGACGCTGTAACCGATCTCGGCAGCGAAGCGGCTGCCCTCCGAGATGCGCAGCGAGACCCAGCCGAGGGCCTCGTTCCCGCTGGCGTAATGGACCAGCCATTCAAACCGGCCGGCGCTGCCCGAGCCAAAGCGGGTGGGACGCGCGCCGACGATGCGCAGGAACTGGGCGCGGTTGACGTCTGGAAGATCTTGGTAATCGCGCAGCTCCGGTCCCTGGAGCATTTCCCACAGCGCGGTGGCGTTGGCCGGAGTCACCGGTACCAGGCGCAGGCGTGCCGTTCGAATGATTCTCATCGCGTACCGTAAATTTCGCGCTCGGCGCGTGAGCTCTTGTCGTCGCGGCGTCGCGCGTGATCAGAAAGGCGATGGATTTGGCTGCCGCCTATACTGCGCGCACTCCGGCATGGGTCGATTTTTCGGCAACCGTGTGCTCGCCGCCACGCTTTTTCTACGGATCGCGCTCGCACGCGATGCACGAGGCCTTCGACGTGCAGTCCAGTGCCGGCCGCATCGAGGTCGTGGACAACGTGAGCATCGCGCCGCGCTGTCCTGTGCAGAGCGGCGATCGCGTCGAGATCCGCGGCGAGATGGTGCACGACCGCGGCCGCCCCCCGCTC
>CAZMPP010000347.1:0-2843 GCA_964568035.1 uncultured bacterium | reverse complement strand
GCCGGGAGAAGTCGACGTTCTCGAGGTTAAAGCCGATGCGCGCGTCGGAGGCAAATACAGCGTCACATTTCGCGACCCGGACGGTGACGTGATGGTCGTCGGCGGTACCTATCGTGAGCTCGTTCCGTCGCAACGTATCGTCTGCACCTGGGCGTGGGAAGAAGACGATCCCAAGCTGGCAAAGGAATCGCTCCTCACGCTTGAGTTTGTGCCGCGCGGAACGCAGACCGAGCTCGTTCTTACGCATGAGAACTTCCGCGACGAAACGCAGCGCAACAACCACCAGAACGGCTGGACGAAAATCCTCGACAAACTGCAGCAACTGCAGCGTCCGTTTGCGATTACCGGTCTCGACCTCAGCGGCTACATGGTGAAAGATGCCAACCGCGCGATCGCCTTTTATCGCGATGTCCTCGGCCTCGAGCCGACCCGAATCTATCCGGAGGGGCGTGGTGCCGAGTACGAGTTTTCCGACGGCACGGCCTTTGGGCTTTGGGGCGGCGGCGAAAAAGTGATGCCCTTCCAGCCCAGCAACGGTATTCTCTTTGCGGTCGACGATCTCTACGCGGCCGTTGGCGCTTTCAAAGAGCGCGGGATCCCGATCGTGATGGAGATCGACCTACCCCACTGCTGCATGGCGGCAATCAAGGATAGCGAGGGCAACTCGGTCTTCTTGCACAAGCGCAAGTCGTAAAGAAGACCTACTCGGCCTGGCGCAACGCAATCCAAAAAACCGGCGACGCGGTGATGATACGCGGCAGATGCGACTGACGAACGGCAAACGTTTCGGTCGCATCGCGCCCGATCATCGCCGAGCCGAGCCCGACGAACGGGTTGCTTTTAGCCGCATCGATTTGCCGCCCGACTTGAAAGCCGCACAGTGCCGTGATAAGAACGTACGCGATAAACACGAAGCCGCAGAACCAGAGCACCCGGCTGGACCATCGCTCGGGCGCTGCGTCGCGCTGATCGGCGGTCATCGCGGAGTCAACCCTCCCAGCAAGATCGTCCATGGTTCGACGGTCGCTCGGCTCAGCAGGTTCATCACGAGCCAAGGGTCCTGTTCCATCCGACTTTCAATCGTGCTTTGATCCTGAGCTTCAACGATGTGGAGGACGCGGGGCGCGTCGTCTTCGCCGCCGAGCGGTCCTCCGGCTACGATAAATCCAGTTTCCGCTAGCTCGTCCATGAAGGCAGCGTGCGCGTCCCACTCATGCTGTTCACGCATTGGTCGCGACCAGTCCCAGGCGGACCCGCGCTCGTTGATGACGACGAAGTATGGCATCGGTGCTGGTCGGCGCATTTCTGCCTAGCTCTCCGCCGACCTCTCGTCGTGCTGCGCCGAGTGCGCAGCTGGTCGGGGCGCGTCCGGGCTAGGACGCCAGGGTAGTAGCCGGAGCGAGGGAATCTAAATTCGTTGGAGGTCGCAGATATGGCACGCGTACTTTATTCGATCATTTTTACCGCCGTCGCTCTCGCGATGGTCGGTTGCAGTCTCAAAGGCGCAAGCACGGACGTTCTGACAAGTGCCGCCCCAGCCCAGTCTATGTCTGGGTCGTCCCCGGATGCGCTGCACGTACACATCAAAGAGTTCGCCGATTTACCAAAATACGGAACCGGGAGCGCCAATTACTATCCCGGGCCTATTGCGGCTGGACCAGACGGTTTACTTTGGGTCGTCGACAGCATCGACCAAGACTTTGGTGCCACGGCGATTGTCGGTATCGAAACATCCGGAAAAGCGAAGCATGAATATATTTCGCGAAACAATTACATTGACTATCTCGATATTACCGCAGGTCCCGATGGCGCATTATGGCTGACGGACGGCTACCAGGGCCAAATCACCCGGCTAACGACAAGTGGAAGCCTTACCAACTATTCGGTAGAGAACGAACGACCTTCGCATATTGCCGCCGGCCCGGACCGTGCGCTCTGGTTCACCGCTGCATCTGGTAGTGCGGGTGCGATTGGACGCATAGCCACAAACGGTAAGAAGAAATTCTATCCGTTGTCGGCTCAGGCAGACGACATCGCGGCCGGCCCCGGTAACGCGCTGTGGTTTACCGAGCGATATCCCAGTGGGATCGGGCGCATTACAACGAACGGCAAAATCACTACATACACCGCCGGCCTAACCGGCATGCCCGATGCTATTGCCTTGGGGACCGACGGCGCGCTTTGGTTTACCGAGAGCGGTCCAAAGATCGGGCGCATCGCTACGACGGGTAAAATCACGGAGTACTCGCAGGGCATCAGTAGGCCGTTTATTCTTGATATTGCGGCCGGTCCCGACGGTGCAATGTGGTTCACTGAAAACACGTTTGGACAGTCCTACTCGCCGAAAATCGGACGGATCTCTGCGGACGGCCACATCACCGAATACTCGAAGGGCCTTCCGCCTAAGGCCGGTCCAACCGGCATCGTCCAGGGTCCGGATAAGAGAATGTGGTTCACCGATGCGTATAACGACCTGACCGGTCGCCTCACACCCTAGATCGTGGGCTTAGACCTCCGCATTGAGTCCGTCAATGAAGGCGCTGAACTGCGGATTAAACCTGTCCTTGATCTCGTCCCAGCTGGTTCGTGCTCCCGGCGAAGCCATCACCCACGCGATGCTCGCGCGGATGCCGGACCAGTGGCGCTCGTGGAGCGCCCGAACCTCGCTCTGGAAATAGACGTTCTCGGCCCGGCGCAGGAAGCTGAGCAGCATGAAGTTATACTGCGTCCGTTCCACCTCGTCGAGTGCGGCTAAGTTCCGTCCGGCACGCAGGAAGAGCTCGGTTAGGTTCTTTTCCTTCGCGATGTCGAAAGAAATCGAAGCGAAGGAGTTGACGACCTGC
>CAZMPP010000346.1:1231-2855 GCA_964568035.1 uncultured bacterium | reverse complement strand
GGCGTTCGCGCGCAGCTGGCGGCGGAGATTCGCGCGCAGTTCAAGCGCTTTGCGCAAACGGGGCTACGGCTCGATCACGCCGACGCACAATCGCACATGCACGTGCATCCGACCATCTTCGCGTTGATTCTCCGGATCGGCCGGGAGTTTGGACTGCTGGCGGTGCGCTTACCGCGCGAGCCTTCCGGCGGTACTCGCAGCATCGAGTTTTGGCTGGCGCTGATGCGCGCGCGGGCGAAGCGGGCGGGTATTTTCACCAACGACTGGACCTTCGGCGTGAACGAAGCAGGCGCGCTCGACGAAGCGCGGCTGCTGGAGATTCTCAAAGGCCTTCCGGAGGGCGTTACGGAGGTTTTCTTCCATCCGGCAACCGGGCCGTTTGCCGGGGCCGATCGCGGCACCGAGCGCTATCAATGGGCCGGCGAGCTCGCCGCGCTGACGAGTGGGCGCGTTCGCGCTGAGATCGAGCGTAACGGCATCGAGTTGGTTACGTACGGTGAGCTGGCAAATCGTTGACTGCCTGTTGCTGGCGATATCGCTGGCGGGCACGGTTTATCTCGCGCTGGCCGCTGCGCGGCTCGCGGCCTTCGGCAGGGGGTCGCTGGAGCTCGCAACGGAGTTGCTTCCGAGCGTCACCATGCTTAAGCCCGTTGCCGGCGACGAACCCGGTCTCTACGAGAATCTAGCGTCGTTCTGCGAACAAGATTACGACGCGCCGTTTGAGGTGATTTTCTACTCGCACGATGCGGACGATTCGGCGCGCGGCGTCTGCGGTTTTGCTTGGGCGCGTCGATGGCGGTGAGGCGCCGAATTCTAGAAGCGATGGGCGGATTACCGGCCCTCGGGGCACACTTGGCGGACGATCACGCGCTGGGCGGGCTGGTTCGGGAATGTCGAGTCGATCTCTCGCGTTATGTCGTCGGCACGACCATTCCCGAGACAACACTGGGCAGGCTCTGGTCGCACGAGGTGCGTTGGGCGCGGACGAATCTCGTTCTCGCGCCGGCCGGCTACGCGTTCTCGTTTTTGATGTACGCACTTCCGTCTGCGCTGCTATATCTGGCGGCGTCGCAGAATCTTGCGGTCGGCTACCGCTGTTGGCCGTCGTCGTTTTGATGCGGCTGGCGGTTCACTATCTCGCGCGCAAGGCACTGGGCGTCAAGCGGCGGGACGATGCCGTCCTGATCCCGCTACGCGACTTCCTTAGCCTCGCGCTGTGGTCGACGAGCTTTTTTGGGAAGCGGGTACGGTGGCGGGAGCACACCTACTCGCTGGGCTCCCAGGAGCTAGGATGAGGCCGGCTTTGGCACCGGTATCGGCGTGGCCAGAGCACGCGAGCCCATCGTCTGAACGTTGACACCGTTATTGGTGAGAATCGTACCCTGCACGCGTTCCAGCTCGACGACCGCCTTATTGAGATCGGTCTGCGCTTGAAGTTCGCGGCCACGGGCTTGTGCGAGCTCGACTTGGCGCCGCAAGACTAAGAACGTCGTCGAGGAGCCGCGATGGAATCGCCGGACTTCGCTGGCCTCGACGGCCTCGGCCGCAGCACGGGCTTGACTTGACGCATTGAGTCGCGAGAGTGCCGACTGGTAGAGCTGCAGCGCGTTGCGAGCATCGTACT
>CAZMPP010000346.1:0-1221 GCA_964568035.1 uncultured bacterium | reverse complement strand
TGCGCGTGACCACGTTTTGCGTGAAGATGTTTGCCTGGTCTTCCTCTTGGTCGGCAAAGTGTTTGAGGCTCGTCGCGTAGCTATGCTCCAGCGGGATGTTAAAGACGAGCGCGATATTGAAAGCCGGATAGCGGGCCGCCCACAGATTATGATAGGCGTAGGGCATTTTGCCTTGCGACTCCGGCGGCGGCGTCGGGCAACCGCCGTTGGGCAACTGGCACGCGAACGTCTCGAAATTCGGCGCTGGAACGAGTATCCCGGCGAAGCCATTACTCATGTACTGCACTTGCAAGTCCGTTTGAGGCAGCGCCTGGTCCTTAGCGTAGGCCCGGTCCACGTCGGCTACTCTATGCTGATCCGCAGCTTGGCGCATTTCGGGCCGGCTGCGCACGCCCTGAGCCACGATGGCATCCAGTGTGCCCGGATCCGGCAACTCTTGCACGGGCGAGGACGGCACGAGATTGGCTCGCCAAATCGGATCGTCCGGCCTAGAGACAATTAAACTCTTGAGTTGAATCTGCAGCTGCGAAACGGTTTGCATCGCCTGGAAGACGCCGGTTTGAAAGTTCGCCACCTGCGTCTGCGCCTCGACGGCATCGACCGGCGAACCAACGCCGCGACGAGCAAGGCGAATGACGCTCTCTTCTTGGGCTGAGGCGGCACGGAGGGCCGCCTCGAAGATCGCCACCGCACGCCACGCAGCCACCAAATTCCAGTAGGTATCTTCGACTTGGGCAATCGTGTTCGAGGCGTCGACGAGCGCCTGCGCGTGGGTGGAGTCGGCGGTGATCACGGAAATCTTCAATGCGCGCTTGATCGGATTCATGCCGAGGTTCTTGAGCAGCGGCTGCGTCACCGCAAGATTGAGCGAGGCTTGATACGTCGGATTGTAGTCGTTGATGATGATGTTGTTATAGGTGCGGGTCTGCAGAATTCCGGCAGCATATGCCGTTCCGCTGACGGTCTGACCGGAAATACCGTATTGAAAGGACGATTTATGCTGGATGATGTTTCCGGGGCCGGACGTGTAAACCGGCGTCGGGGTTGTATAAGGCTCGGGAAACGGCGTCTGGAATCCGTAGTCCCCGGGGCCCGCCAGATAGAGATTCTCGGGGGGAGTTACCGAGAAATTCGAAGAGGGCTCGAGACGAAGCTGCACGTCGAAGTTGCCCTTTGCCTCGATGATCCGGTACCTCGCGATTCTAACGTTTGCGGAAGAGA
>CAZMPP010000345.1:0-2856 GCA_964568035.1 uncultured bacterium | reverse complement strand
CAGTTACCGTGACATGTGGTGCCACCGTCGCCGCGGAGGCGGAGGGTACGATGGCGGCGGCGGTGGTAGCGGCTCATCGTACATCGAGTCTAACGCTATTAAGTTCCGAGCATGATCCCGATGGAAGAACGCCAAGGACTACGACAGGTGCTTCCCCACGATGCGGATCCGGGCGACGCGGTTCATGTTCTCTTCAAGGAGCCACATGTTGCCATCCGGGCCTTGGACGATCTCCGACGGATGTGAGGAGGGCGTGAGATTCGAGTATTCTGTGATTCGACCGTTCATCGTGATGCGTCCGGTCTTCGCTTTACCGGTAAATCCGCAATCCGATTCGCACTCGGTAAACCACATTGCGCCGTCAGGCCCCGCAGCTATTCCCCTCAGACCTTCGAACCGCGTGATTCCACGCGAGAATTCGCTAACATGGCCGTCCGTGGTGATGCGGCCAATCGCACCCGCCTCGCTGTTCGTCGCAGCCGCATTGCGGACCGGATGCCGCGGATCGCAGCCGCCGATCAGCGCGCCGGGCGCGATGCTGTAGAGCCCACTATTGCGGCGCATCTCCCTCCTGCTTGGACTCTTGTTGCTAGCAGCGTGCGTTACGAGACAAACTAGCCACAACGGAAACCAGGTTGGCCCTACACCATTTCGTAACTATGCTTTCGATCCGTCGCCGAGTCCGTCGCCTTGGCCAAGCTATTCTGCCGAAGACTATCGAACGTTTCATGATCTAAGGCTAAGCGGGATTGAGCGGTCCCAGATTCGCAAGACCTTGTCCTTAGTTAAGCCCTGTCAGCGGCCGTTTCTGCGATTTGCCTTCCCATCAGACGGCGGTGCAGAGTTTCCGCTCGTTCTGTTTTTTCAGGGGTCGGCTCCTTTCGAAGCGATACATGCACTCTGGACAAACAATATGTTCTTCGATCCGCACGATGGGCGCATCTTTGCGGGGTCGGGCAGCAACCCTAAGTGGAATGGCATTCAGTTCGAGGTCAATCATACGGGATGCGACGGCGTGTACCACTGGTAGCCCGGCCGTGATCGTAATACCCCAGACCTTCATTGCCTCACCCACGCGCGCCCACCCGGCCGCACCGCAGCAGCACACCGCCACGCCTTTAGAAGCTCGCAGCATCGCGCCGATCGGCCTCGCACTGCAGCACTGCAGACCTCTTGCGATGATCCCGAGTTTCTCCGTGAAACCTTCAACATCGTGAGACAATACGTTGAACTTAGCTTCATGCACACGAACCCGGATGAAGTCACGGCACTCCTGGAGCGCCCTTCGACAGGCGTACAAGTGCTAAAGACGGCAGCGCACTCGCGATAACGGGGCATGGTTACGCTTACACTTCGGCTCGGTGCGCTCGCGCTCAGGATGACAAAACTCGTATTGCTTCGCGGAGCGAAGCAATACTACGCTCAGGATGACAGACTTAACGCAGAAACGCGACGAGCAAAAGGGCTACGATGTTGAGGACTTTGATCATGGGGTTGATGGCGGGGCCGGCTGTGTCTTTGTAGGGGTCGCCGACGGTGTCGCCGGTCACTGCTGCTTGGTGTGCGATTGAGCCTTTGCCGCCGTATTGGCCGTCTTCGATGTACTTCTTGGCGTTGTCCCAGGCGCCGCCGCCCGACGTGAACGAAATGGCGACGAAGAAGCCGGTGACGATCGAGCCGACGAGGATTCCGCCCATCATCTGCGCTCCGGTATCGTGGGGGAAGACACCAAAGTACGAGAGGAGCACGACGAGAACGGGAACGCCGACCGGAATGAGCGCCGGCACGATCATTTCGCGAAGCGCAGCGCGCGTGACGATGTCGACCGTGGTGCCGTAGTCGGGGCGCGCGGTTCCCTCCATGATTCCGGGAATTTCGCGGAACTGACGGCGCACTTCTTCGACGACGGCGCCGCCGGCGCGTCCCACAGCTTTCATCGAAAGCGAGGCGAAGAGATAGGGCAGCAAGCCGCCGATAAAGAGTCCGGCAAGTACGAACGGATTGCCGATGGCAAAGAGATTGCGCACGCCTTCGGTGCATGCTGCGGTCGGCGTGCCCGGACACTTGTGGTTGATCAGCTGCTGTAAGAACGAGGCGAAGAGCACGATTGCGGCCAGCGCGGCCGATCCGATGGCGTAACCTTTGGTCACGGCTTTGGTCGTGTTGCCCACGGCATCGAGCGGATCGGTGACGGCGCGGACGTCGGGCGGCATATCGGCCATCTCGGCGATACCGCCGGCGTTGTCGGTGATGGGACCGAACGAATCAATGGCGACGATGATGCCGGCCAGCGAAAGCATCGCCATGACGGCGATACCAACGCCGTACACGCCCGCCAGCGCGTAGCTGGCAAGGAGGCCGACGACGATGACCAGCGCGGGGAGCGCGGTGGCTTCCATCCCGACCGCGAGGCCGGCGATGATGTTGGTTGCGTGCCCCGTGATCGACGCTTTAGCGATGCCCTGCACCGGTCCGAACTGCGTTCCGGTGTAGAACTCGGTGATGATGGTAATGAGCCCGGTAATTAACACGCCGATGACCGCGCAAATAAATATTGCCGTGCGGCTCACGCCCACGGCGTCGGTGAAGACGGCGTTGGAGACAAAGTAAAAACCGATCAGCGAGAGGGCGCCGGCGACGACCATGCCGCTATAGAGCGCGCGCATAATCGTGGTTTTCTTTACGCCGCCCACGCCGACAAACATCACGCCGATGATCGAGGCGACGATGGAAACGGCGCCGAGCAGCAGCGGGAAGGTGACCGCCCCGGGAATTGACGATCCGAAGAGCAGATTTCCGAGGAGCATCGCGGCTACCGTCGTCACGCAATAGGTTTCGAAAAGGTCGGCGGCCATG
>CAZMPP010000344.1:0-2871 GCA_964568035.1 uncultured bacterium | reverse complement strand
AGCTGGACCTCGAGAGCGAACTGCGCTGGACGCGGCCGGGCACGGGTTTCTTCGTTGACGGCAAACTCTACCCGTTCTCGGGAGCGCTCGACTATCTACGCTTTCCAGCCCTCAACCCGGTACAGAAGCTCCGGCTCGGGGCAACGATCATGCATGCCTCGCGCATCACCGATTGGCGGCCGCTCGAAAAATTAACGGCGGTCGAATGGCTGACGCGCCTTTCGGGGCGCGGTACGGTGGAGCGCATATGGCTTCCGCTGCTGCGAGCGAAGCTCGGTCCGTACGCCGAGCGCGCTTCGGCTGCGTTTATCTGGGCGATCATCGCCCGCATGTACGCCGCTCGCGGCGGCCCGCAACGCGAGCAGTTCGGTTATGTATCCGGCGGGTACGACAAGACGCTGCGCCGATTCGAAGAGCGCCTTACGGCGCGCGGGGTCGAGATTCGAACCTCGTGCCGCATCGAACGCGTCGAGCCGGTCGAGAATGGCGTCGGCGTCGTCGCGGGATCGCAGATGGAGGTCTTCGATCGCGTCGTCGTGACCCTGGCCGCTCCGTTGGCGCCGCGCATCATCCCCGGACTGACCGAATCGGAACGTTCGCTCTGCGCCGGAGTCGAATATCAGGGAATCATCTGCGCGTCGCTGCTTTGCGACAATCCGCTCACCAGCTATTACATCACCAACATCGCCGACGCCAGCGTGCCGTATACGGCCGTGATTGAAATGACGGCATTGATCGATCGCGGCGAACTGGCCGGGCATTCGCTAATCTATCTTCCGAAGTACGTGGCGTCGAACGACCCCGCGTTCTTACGCGACGACGCGGCGATCGAAGAGACGTTCCTGTCGGCGTTGGAACGCATGCATCCGCGCTTCGAGCGCAGCGGCGTCCGCGCGTTTCGTATCTCGCGCGTGCCGTACGTCTTTCCGGTACCGACCATCGGCTACTCCGACCGGTTGCCGCCCGTTCGCACGAGCATTCCGGGTCTCTTCATGGCGAGCAGCGCGAACATCGTCAACGGTACGCTCAACGTCAACGAGACCGTCAAGCTCGCCAACGCATTGACCGCCGAAGTCCTTTCACAACCAGCATCCGCGCCAAATGAGGAATTAGGATCCGCCGCATGAAGGCTTCGCTATCGCTCGACCTCGACAATAAATGGTCGTATCTCAAAACCCACGGCGACGACGCCTGGAAGTCGATGCCGTCGTATCTCGACGTGGTCGTGCCGACGGCTCTGGAAATGCTGGAGCGTCTGCGCCTGAGGATCACGTTCTTCATCGTCGGTCAAGATGCGGCGATGCCGCAGCACGACGAGGTTTTGGGCGAGATTCCGCGCCGCGGACACGAGGTCGGCAATCACTCGCACTACCACGAACCGTGGATGCACAAGCGCGACGATAGCGCGATCGAAGAAGAGCTGGCCCGCGCTGAGGAGAGCATCGAACGCGCGACCGGCGTGCGTCCGCGAGGTTTTCGGGGGCCGGGATTCGTGCGCTCGGAGTCGATTCTCGATACTCTGGTGCGCCGCGGTTATGAATACGACGCTTCCTCGCTGCCGACGTTCATCGGTCCGCTGGCCCGCGCGTATTACTTTCGCAGCACCAAGCTCGCGTCCGCCGATGCCGCGCAGCGAACCGACCTGTTCGGAAAGTTCGGCGACGGATTCAATCCGAACCGGCCGTACCGGATTACGACCGGCAGCGGATCGATCGCGGAGATTCCGGTGACGACCTTCCCGCTCTTTCGCGTCCCTATTCACATCAGCTACGTGCTTTACATCGCGACCGTCTCTCCCAAGGCGGCGCTTGCTTATTTCCGCGCCGCGCTGATGGCGTGCAAGCTGACGCGTACGCAGCCTTCGATCTTGCTACATCCGCTCGACTTCATCGGTGCGGAAGATGCGCCTGAGTTGGCGTTCTTCCCGGCGATGCAAATGGACGGTGAAACGAAGCGGCACGTCGTCAACGAGTCTTTAAGACTCTTAGGAAAATCGTTCGACGTGCGGCCGCTGCGAGAGGTTCTCGCGCCGGCCGTCTGAGCGCCGCTTTAAATAGCAGGCCAAGGGACCGAACGTGCGAATGGGCTCGGCAAGGAGCTTTATATGCACGGCCGTTCGCCGTTTGCGAACATTCCCACATTCTTAAACGAGGGCTTAGACGGACTCGACGCAGCGATCCGTCGACGAATCGAACTGCACCTCTCGAAGGCGACACGCGCTGCCGGAGCGGCCGGTTGGGCTCTGGGGCTGTTCAACAAAGAGCGTGACCTCGCGGCTTTCGCGACCTCGGGGCCGCATATCGAGATCCGCAGCGCATTCACGCTGTTGTGTTTGGTGCCGTTGCCGCAATCGGCCGGTCCGGTCGAGATCAAGACGACGGCGCGCGAGGAAGCCTTCGACGCGATCGGCATTTCCGTCGAGCTCGGCGAGAACGTCTCGCTGGCCATCGTCTTTGAAAGGCCGCAACTGGAGGACGCGACGCACTGGGATGCCGTCGACGCGATCCAAAGCTGTGCCGCGGGCCTCGCACAAGAGGTGGCCGGCCTCGCTAAGGATTACGCCTTGCCGAGCCCGGCCGCGACCATGACCCGCGAGCCGTGCACCTTCTTTCTGCTCTCCGCCGCGCTCGAAGTAAAAATTGCTTGGAACGCCGACGATGAAGTTTCGGAGGCTCTTGCCGAATTCGTCCGGCCCCAAGGCGAACGATTGCCCCTCTTCCTAGAGCGAGCTATACGCCGCTTGACCTCGGCGTGGAACTTCTCCGGGATAGCGACGTGCGCGCCGGGCGTCGCTTACCCGGTGCGCGGGCTCTGCCTCCGGGTTGCGCCGATGATGTGGAGCGAAATTTACGCCGGCGTATTTTTGAGCGT
>CAZMPP010000343.1:0-2883 GCA_964568035.1 uncultured bacterium | reverse complement strand
GCGGAAAAGCGGGTGCCGGACCCGGATTCTTTTACGAGCCGACCGTCGTGGCCGACGTCGTCGCCGGAATGCGCATGTTCGACGAAGAGGTGTTCGGACCGGCCGCCGCCGTCGTTCGAGCGCGCGACCGCGAAGATGCCGTCGCGCTGGCCAACCTGTCGCCTTACGGGTTGGGCTCGAGCCTATGGACGCGCGACATCGCCGCGGCCGAAACCTTTGCCGCGAAGATCGAAGCGGGCGCGGTCTTCATAAACGGAATGGTTGCCAGCGATCCCCGGCTGCCCTTTGGTGGAGTTAAAAAGAGCGGATACGGACGCGAGCTCTCGACGTTTGGCATTCACGAGTTCGTCAACATTCAAACGGTTTGGATTGGCTGATGATTTTATTTGCAGCGCTGGCCTTGGCCGGCGCCCTTGCCGCGCAGGTCGACGCACAGGAGCCGCCCGCGCCGGCGGCCCCTAACACGACCTCGATCTTCGTCCCGCGCGGCGTGGTGGTTCCGGTGACGGTAACCAAGGACGTGCGGATCGGAGGGGCCAATGCGCCGACCGCTCAGCAGTCGGGTAAGGTTCGCTTCGCGGTGACGCAGGACGTCGTCGTTGATGGTTACGTGATCGTCAAGGCCGGCGATCTGGTCGAAGGGCATTACGACAGCGCCACCAACGTGACGCATCGTACGTTTTCGACCAATACGTCGCAAGAAGTCGTTCTCGCCTTAGACGACGCGATCAACTTTTGTGGCGACACGCTGCACCTGAACTTCGAGCGCACCTTTGTCGGCGGCACCCGCAGCGGCTTCTTATCGTTCGGCGTGCACGCGCACGATGCGGTCTTCAGCAAGGGGCTGGTACTGCGAGCCAACACCGATCGCGGCGAAAAGAGCGTTTGCGCGGCGCCCGCCACTGAACCGGCGAAGGCGCTTCCCACGAATATGGTGCTGCCCGATAACGAGTTGAGCACCCCTAAGCCGCGGTCGTAGTTCGCTGAGCGAAGCTCACCACATGTGTAGTGTGGGAGCGACGCTCAGTGCGTGGTGTTGCAGTAAGCGGCGATGCGGCGGAGGCCTTCGCGGACTCGTTCGGATGGGGCGACCCAGCTTAGGCGCAGCCAGCCTTCGAGTGATTCGCCGAAGGCAATGCCGGGAATCGCTACAACATCTTGTTTTTCGATAAGGTCGATCGCCGCGTGCAGCGAGCTGGTGCCTTCGGGTAGACGCACGCACACGTAGAAGCTGCCTTCCGGCGGGACGTAGCGCAGACCGCTCTCGCTCAGCGCCGTTAGAAGCTCGCCGTGTCGCGCGGCATACCATTCGAAATGCTCTTGCAGGCCGCCGGGCGTTGCGAAGACGGCCAGCGCGGCACGTTGCGCAAACGTATCGGCACATGAGGTCGCCCAGGCGTGCACTTTGATCGCTTCGTCAATGAAGGCCGACGGCCCGAGAATCCACCCGAGACGTAAACCGGTCAAGGCGTTGCTCTTGCTTACGGAGTTCGTCACGATCGTGTGCGGATACATCTCGGCGAAGAAGCCAGGGCCGTCGACGAAGATCTGTTCGCGGTAGATCTCGTCGTGAATCACCCAAACCGGATCTCCGTCGCGCTTTTCGAGCACTCGTACGAGCCGCTCGGCTTGCGCGCGCGCCATGACGCGGGCCGTGGGGTTACAGGGGGAGCAGATGACGATGGCGCGCGTGCGCTCGGCGAGCGCTGCGGCGATCCGATCGGCGTCGAAGGCAAAGTCGTCTTCGTCGCTCATCTCCACTCTGCTTACGGCAACCCCCTCGAGCGCGGCCATCTTAACGTACGACGGAAAGGCAGGCTCGACAACGAGCAGTTCGTCGCGCGCCGGGTCGAGGAGTGCCTTGATCGCCACGTACATGGCTTCTTGCGAGCCGACCGTAACGCAAACGTTGGAGGCACGATCGAATCCTGGATACGCATAATGCCGGGCAATAGCTTCGCGCAACGCGTGATCGCCGGCATTGGGCGTGTACTTGAGGCCGTGCTCGCCGACGTAACGCATCGCTTCTTCGAGATGCTCGCGACTGGGTAGAAGCGTCGGCTCGCCGAGGCCGAGATCGATCGAGGTCGGGCGCCGTTTGGCAGCGACTTGTCGGATGAGCGAGGGAGAGATCTCTGCGACGCGCGGATTCATAAGGCGACGTCGTACTCGCGAAGCGTTGCGTTCAGCGAGGTCTTTAGATCGGTCGATTCGCCGCGCGTCCCGATGATCAGCGCACAGGGCGTCCCGAACTCGCCGGCGGGGAAGCGCTTGGGCTGCGTACCGGGTATCACGACGGCTCGCGACGGTATTCGCCCTTTGGTGGTCACGGCTTCACTGCCGCGGACGTCGAGTATCGGGGTGCTCGCGGTCAACACGACGCCGGCCCCGACGACCGCTTCGCGTTCGACCCGCACGCCCTCGACGATGATGCACCGCGAACCGATAAACGCGCCGTCTTCAACGATGACCGGCGATGCTCGCGGCGGCTCGAGGACGCCGCCGATACCGACGCCGCCGGAGAGGTGAACGTTGGCGCCGATCTGCGCGCACGAGCCAACGGTTGCCCACGTATCGATCATCGTTCCTTCACCGACGTATGCGCCGATATTAACGAACGCCGGCATCAAGATAACGTTGCGTCCGAGAAAACTTCCGTAACGGGCGACACCCGGCGCGACGCAGCGTACGCCTGCAGTTTCGTAGTCGCTCTTAAGGGGTATCTGCCGGTTGCGACGCCGGAAGTATAAGAGGATCGCGCTCTTGACCCAAGCGTTGGTCACCCAATCGCCGTCCCGCGGTTCGGCGACCCGCAGCGAGCCGTCGTCGAGCATCGCAATTGCCTCGTCGATCGCATGGCCTTCGGGGCCTTGTACGTTTCCC
>CAZMPP010000342.1:0-2885 GCA_964568035.1 uncultured bacterium | reverse complement strand
CGCCTCACCCACGTTTGCCGGGCATCTCGCCGACGCGATCTGGCGGCTGCTCGAAAAGCGGTGCTCCGGCCTGTACCACACGGTCGATGCCGGAGCCGTAACCTGGTACGACTTTGCGCACGAGGCCGTCTCGCAGGCCGGTGCGGCAGTTGTGGTCGAGCCGATTGCCGCGCATCAGTGGAAGGCCCCCGCGATTCGCCCGCGCTTTTCCGCCCTCGCGAACGCCAAGCTCGGACGGGCCGGCATCGCAATGCCGTCGTGGCGTGCGGGAATCGGCGCATACCTCGCGTCCAGGCCTGCGAACCAAAGTTCCCTAAGATAGGCCGCCTATGGAGTTGCGGATCGATCGGGAGAGCGTCGATCGCTGCCGTGAGCTGGCCGCGAGCATCGTCGCACCCGTTCAGGCATTCATAGCCGCCCATTCGACGGTGTCGGTGGAACGCGCGGTCCTGCGCCTTTTAGGCGTCGACGGTGTTACTCCCGAGGAGGTTCCGCTGCCCAACGCGATCGTCGACGCGCTCGACTCCCACGAGCGGGCCCGCGGCGTCGCGCTTGCCTACGGCCGCGCGCTGGCCGAGACCGGGCTCGATCCGGCGGTGCTCGGTGAAGCGTTGGCGCTGCGGCGATTCACATTGGAAGAGTTTCGCGACACGCCGCAAGAGGCGGCGCGTGGAGCGCTACGCCCGCATGTTGAAGCCGCGCTGGTAAGGATTGCCGCTCAGCGCGACGATCGCAGCGCGCGGCTCGACCGTCTGCCGCAACTGCCCCCGCCGCTGCTCTACGTGATCGTTGCCAGCGGCAACATCTACGAAGATCGCACGGCCGCAATCGCCGCGGCTGAGGCCGGCGCGCAAGTCATCGCCGTAATTCGCTCGACGGGCCAATCGCTGCTCGACTTCGTTCCTTTCGGTCCGACGACCGAGGGCTTCGGCGGCACGTACGCGACTCAAGCAAACTTCCGCATCATGCGCAGCGCGCTCGACGAGATCGCCGAGCGGTTGGGCCGTTACGTGATGCTCACCAACTACGCTAGCGGTCTCTGCATGCCGGAGATCGCCGCCATGGCGGCGATCGAACGCCTCGACATGCTGCTCAACGATTCGATGTACGGCATTCTCTTCCGCGACATCAATATGAAGCGCACGTTCATCGACCAGCATTTCAGCCGTATGCTCAACGCCTATTCCGGCATCATCATCAACACCGGCGAAGATAACTATCTAACGACTGCCGACGCCGTCGAGCAAGCTCCGGCGGTGCTCGCTTCGCAGTTCATCAACGAGGAGTTCGCCCACCGCGCCGGGCTCCCCGACGCCCAGATCGGCTTGGGTGACGCCTACGAAATCGATCCCGACCTCAAGGACGGCTTCCTTTATCAGGTCGCGCAAGCGCAGCTGGCCCGCGAGATCTTCCCCAACGCGCCGCTGAAGTACATGCCTCCGACCAAGCATATGACCGGGGACGTCTTCAAGGGCCACCTCATCGACGCGATGTTCAACTTGACGTCGGTAATGACCAAACAGCACATTCACCTGTGCGGCATGCTTACCGAAGCCGTACACACGCCGTTCTTGGGCGATCGCGTCCTTTCGCTGGAGAACGCCCGCTACATCATGAACACGGCGCGCAACTTCGGTGACGAGATCGTGCTGCGCCCCGGTGGAACGATCGAACGCCGCGCGGCGCAAGTGCTGAGCGAGTGTGAATCTTTGCTCGAGCGCGTGGCCGCGATGGGATTGATGCACGCCATCGAAGCCAGCGTCTTTGCCGACGTTTCGCGATCCGGCGAAGGCGGCCGTGGATTCGACGGCGTCTTCGCCCGTGGCGACGGCTACTACAATCCGTTCGAAGAAGCGCTCCATCCCTCCGCGGCCAAGGCCCAGCTCAGCGGAGTCGAAGGTTGAGCCAGTTCGTCAAGCCGTACGGCGACACGCAGAACGACGGAAAGGTGCAGCTCTCGTTTACCCTTCCGGTCGAATGGAGCGAGGCCGCGGACGAGGCGGCGCGTCAGCTTGCCGGCAAGATGGGATTCACCGACGCGCAGGTCGTGGACGGACGCCCTATCGCGTCGGGTTTCTCGTTCTTCGTGGTTTACGCCAGCACGACGCAGTCGGTCGACGTGGACGCAATCGCACCGTCGGCGCGCACGCATGCAATGACGATGGAGGAAATCGATGCCTTCGTCGCCAAGCGTCTGGGGCGCAAGATTCGCATCGCCGGTGCGTGAATCGGGACCGACGCGCACACCGTCGGCATAGATGCGATTCTCAACATGAAGGGATACAAGGGAGATTACGGGTTGGAGCGTTACCACGCATTCGAAACCTTCAATTTAGGAAGCCAGATCGCCGTCGAAGAGTTGGTGCGATTCGCGCGCGAGCACCGCATCGACGCGCTGCTTGCTTCGCAGGCGGTCACCCAAAAGGGCAGCGACGTCAAGAACTTTACCGCGCTTGGAGAGCTCCTCGAGGCCGAAGCAATGCGTGACGACGTCGTATTGATCTGCGGGGGCCCGCGCGTCACCAATCGGCTGGCGAGCGAGCTTGGATACGACGCGGGCTTCGGCCGCGGAACGTTGCCCAGTGAGGTCGCGGCCTTTATCGCGGTCACGCTGGCCGAACGTAACGGCCGTAAAGGTTGAGGAAAGGCGTGCCCAAGACCGCGCTCGTCACCGGAATCACCGGACAGGACGGATCCTATCTCGCCGAATTGCTGCTGCGCGAAGGCTATCGCGTCGTGGGCATGACGCGTCGCACCAGTACCGAGGTGCACGAACGGATCGAGCACATCGTCGACGACGTCGAGATCGTCTCCGGAGACCTGCTGGATCAGAGCTCGATAACGTCGATCGTCAGCGACGTGCGGCCTAACGAAATCTACAATCT
>CAZMPP010000341.1:0-2899 GCA_964568035.1 uncultured bacterium | reverse complement strand
GCCTCGCGAGCCCCTTCGGCGACCCTTTGGGCCTTATTTTGCTGCACGGGCCGGGCTAGGCGACGATTTACAAAAAGGCCGTTCATAAACTGGAAAAACCCGCGAAAACTCGTTCCGAGCGACCTGTGGATAAGTGTATAAAGTCGTGCATAGATTCCGCAGGAGCAAGGCTTGATTAAGCCAAGTGGTTGCGCCCTCACGGGGGTGATGTAGTTGGTTTCCGGTGCACGGGAGCCGGCTGCGTGCTATTTCTAGACAACTGGTAAACAAGGACGCAGAGTATGGCGCTTGCGATCAACTCCGACATCTCCAACGAGCTCTGGCAAACCGCACTCGACACCCTGGAGCGTACTTTCTCCAAACCCGTTTTCGAGATGTGGATCAAGCCTATCCGATTTATTTCGTTTCACGGCAACGAGCTGCACCTGGCGGTACATAGCAAGTTTGCGCAGGACTGGGTGGGGAGCAAGCTTCGCGGCCAGATGATCGGAGTTTTGAGCGAGCTTTTCGGAACGCCCGTCGAGTTGCGGCTTTCGGTAGCCGAGCCGACCGAAGCCGGCCGCAGCGGAGGCGCGACCGTCCCTTCGCGACCGCTTGAAGAGTTCCGTATCGCCAACCTTAACACTCGTTATACTTTTGAAGAGTTTGTCGTCGGTAACTCCAACCGGTTCGCCCACGCTGCGGCGCAAGCCGTCGCCGGCGCCCCGGCGCACGCCTACAATCCGCTCTTTCTCTATGGTGGCGTAGGGCTGGGGAAGACCCACCTCATGCACGCGATCGGCCATCGCGTCGTTCAAGACAACCTGGCTTCCAACGTCGTTTACGTCACGTGCGAGAAGTTTACCAACGAGTTTATCATCGCGCTGCAGAACAATCGCACGCCGGAGTTCCGCAATCGCTATCGACAAGTCGACGTGCTGTTGATCGACGACATTCAGTTTCTCGCCGGTAAAGAGACGACGCAAGAAGAGTTCTTTCATACCTTCAACGCGCTGCACGAATCGGGCCGCCAGCTCATCATCTCCTCCGATCGTCCGCCGAAGGAGATCCAGACGCTGGAAGCGCGCTTGCGGTCGCGATTCGAATGGGGACTGCTCACCGATATCCAAGCGCCCGATCTCGAGACGCGCGAGGCCATTCTGCGCAAAAAAGCCGGCAGCGAGAATATCCCGGTGCCCGACGAGGTGACGTCCTTCATCGCCAAAGTCATTCCGTCGAACATCCGCGAGCTCGAGGGCGCGCTGATTCGCGTGATCGCCTACGCCTCGCTGACCAAGGCCCCGATTACCACGGACCTCGCCGCCGACGTCCTCAAGAGCGCCGTGGCCCAAGCGCCGATCTATCGCATTACCATCGGTAAGATTAAGGAGACCGTCTCCGGCGCGCACGGACTGACCGTCAAGGAGATGGACAACGGGCGCCGGGATCAGCGGCTGGCCGCCCCGCGACAGATCGCCATGTACATCGCCACCGAGCTCACCAACTATTCGTTGCCGCAGATCGCGCGCGAGTTCGGGAAGAAGGATCACACGACGGTAATGTACGCGCGCGACAAAATAAAAGACCAGATGCAGCGCGATGAGGCGTATCGCAATAAGATTCGCCAACTTATCGCCATGTGCCAGAATCCCTGAGGATAGTCCGGCTACGCGAGGCGCGGCGTGGACATGTGTATGGCTGTAATGTTTCGTCCACACGGTTATCCCGCGCGCAAACCCGCGCCGGCACTGAGTAATGGCCACTTCTCCCCAGAATCCACCGCTCTACTACTGCTACGGCTTCTTAGTGATTCTCCTAGGAAAACGACGGGCCGCGACCAACGGTGGATTCGATGAGATTCACCTGTAGCACGAAGGACATCGCGGCCGCCGTCGGCGCCGCCAGCAAAGTCGTCAACGCGCACACGACGGTGCCGGTTCTCTCCAACGTCCTGCTTCAGGGTGACGGCGATAAGATTGCCGTTCGAGCCACCGACCTGGAGCTGACGCTCGAGCACGCGTTCTCCGCCGAGATCGCCGAAGGCGGCTCGGTCACGGTGCCGGCGAAGCTCTTTGCGAGCTACCTCGGAAATCTCGGCCCCGGCACGCTCGAGCTGACCGGAACGGCGACGCGGGCGAGCGTAAAGTGCGAGCGAAGCAACTACGATTTTCACGCATTGCCCGCCGAGGAGTATCCGCCGCTCCCGGCCGCCGCGCGCGGCTCGCATTTCACCATCGCCGGCAAGCGATTCCGTGACGGGATCGATGCGACGATCTTTGCCGCCTCGAGCGAAGAAGCGCGCGGCGCGGTCCTGATGGGGACGCTGCTCGAGGTCGAGGGCGAGTCGATAACGATGGTCGCAACCGACGGCTACCGGCTAGCCAAGTTCTCTACCACCCTCGACGAGGGAATCGGCGAGAGCGAAAAGTTCATCGTGCCCTCGCGCGCTCTGGCGGAAGCGGCACGTAATTTAGGGGGCGGCGAACCGATCGCTTTGGCGGCACTCGGTGCGCAGAGCAATCAGCTGCAGATGACCAGCAGCGGGATTTCGATCACCGTTCGCCTGGTGGACGGACAGTATCCGAACTATCAACAGGTGATCCCCGCCAAGTTCGATCGCTCCGTCACCGTGAGCACGCAGCAGTTGGTCGGGAGCCTGCGCCGCGCCGAGCTGGTTGCCGGCGATCGCGCCAGCATGGTGAAGCTGGCCATCGCCAATCAAACGCTAATCGTTACGGCCAGCTCCGACGTCTCCGGGAACGCGTACGAGGAGCTGGAGGTCGAGCAGACCGGCGAAGATCTCACCATTGCGTTCAACGCGCGCTACCTCGTGGAGATACTCAACCACATCAAAGCCGAGAAAGCGGTGATCGAATTTCTCGGGCCGCTATCGCCGGCAGCGATTCGTCCGCTCGAGCCG
>CAZMPP010000340.1:0-2911 GCA_964568035.1 uncultured bacterium | reverse complement strand
GAACTCGGCCGCGCAGCCGGCGTCGCTAACCAGCGCTGCGGTCGACGCATCGAAGACACGCTCGGAAAGTTCGAGCACCGCGAGTGCGAGCGATGCGGCATGCAGCGGGGCTTCGGCCGCGGCGCCGAGCGCGATCTCGAGAGCGACGCGACGTACGGCCCGCTCGTCATCGTTGCCTTTTGGTAGTGCCTGCGCGGCGACGACCGCGCGAAAGGCGGTTTCGTCGCGAAAGCGTGCTTCGATCAGGTGCGCGCGCAGTTGGTCGGCCTCGCGCGCCAGCGTCTCGTCCGGCGCCCCGATCCGCGCCACCATCGCCGCCAGCGCGGCGCCAAGCGCTCCGACCAAAGCCGCCGCGCTGCCGCCGCCGGGCACCGCCTCCCTCGAAGCAAGCTGTTCCAAATAATCGCTGAGGCTCTCCACGCGCAATGGGTTGGCGGGCCGCAACCGCGAGCCTGCGACGTAGGTCGAACGAGGTGCGGCGGAGGTCGCGTATGATGCGGCGAAGGGCCCCGAGCCTTTCAAATTTTCGCGTAGGAGTCGAAGAGAGTGCCCCTTTTGGATACAGCCACGGAGCCGCGCGGCGCGGCAATAGGAAGCGTTAAAGATCGCGGTCTCGCCGAGAGCGGCCGTTCGCGCATCGCCTGGGCGGCGGCGTATATGCCGGTGCTGGCCCAGATTCACGATCGTTTTGCCGAAGATAAGCCGTTGCAAGGCGTGCGCATCGGAGCCTGTCTCCACGTTACGACCGAAACGGCGAACTTGATGCTGGCGCTCCAGGCCGCCGGTGCGGAGATCGCGCTTTGCGCGAGCAACCCGCTCTCGACACAAGACGATGTTGCGGCGGCACTCTGCGATTATGGAATCGCCACGTACGCGATCAAGGGCGAAGATCACGACACGTATTACTCGCACATCGAGTCGGTGATCGCCACGGAGCCGCAGATTTCGATGGACGACGGCTGCGATCTCGTCACCAGTATTTTTACCAAGCACACCGACTTGCTGGAGCGCATGATCGGCGGCTGCGAAGAGACGACTACCGGCGTCATTCGCCTCAAGGCGATGCAACGCGACGGCGTTCTTCCCTATCCGGTGATCGCGGTGAACAACGCGCTGACCAAGCACATGTTCGATAACCGCTACGGCACCGGGCAGTCGACGCTCGACGGCATCATTCGCGCGACCAACATTCTGTTGGCCGGTCGCACGCTGGTCGTCGTCGGGTACGGCTGGTGCGGGCGCGGGATCGCGTCACGCGCCAACGGCATGGGCGCCAACGTCGTCGTTACCGAGGTCGATCCCCGCAAGGCGATCGAAGCGGTGATGGACGGCTATCGCGTGATGCCGATGAACGAAGCGGCCAAGATCGGCGACATCTTCGTGACCGTCACCGGCAACTATCACGTCATCCGCGAAGAGCATTTCAAGCTGATGAAGGACGGCGCGATCGTCTGCAACTCAGGGCACTTCAACGACGAGCTCGATCTCGATTCGATCCGCGCGCTGGCGCGGCGCCGCATCGAGCCCCGTGCCTTCGTCGAGCAGTATGAGCTGCACGACGGCCGGCGCATCTGTATTCTCGCCGACGGCCGGTTGGTAAACTTGGCCGCAGCCGAAGGCCATCCGGCGGCGGTGATGGACATGTCGTTCGCCAATCAGGCATTGGCGACGGTCTATCTCGCGACGCATTACGAAGCGCTGGAGAAGAAGGTCTACGACGTTCCCATCGAGATCGACGAAGAGGTCGCGCAACTCAAGCTGGCGTCGATGGGCGTCGAGATCGATACGATGACGCCCGAACAGGTCAAGTACGTCGCTTCGTGGAGCGAGGGAACGTAACGTGTCGTACAAGCGCCTCTTCACCAGCGAGTCGGTGACCGAGGGGCATCCCGACAAGCTCGCCGACCAAATCTCCGATGCGGTGCTCGACGCGCTGCTCAAAGAAGATCCGTACTCGCGCGTCGCCGTCGAAACGTTTGCGATCACCGGACAGATTCACATCGCCGGCGAGGTGACGACTAAAACGTACGTGGATATTCCGCGCCTCGCCCGCGAGGTAGTTCGCGACGTCGGATACACGCGCTCGGCCATCGGCTTCGACGCCGAGACCTGCGGGGTAAGCGTCTCGATCGACGAGCAGTCGCCGGATATCGCGATGGGCGTCGATCAGTCGATGGAGGCCAAGGGCGGCGACGACGATGAGTTCGAGCTGCTGGGCGCCGGCGATCAAGGCATGATGTTCGGCTACGCCTGCCGCGAGACGCCCGAGCTGATGCCGCTGCCGATCGTGCTCGCACACAATCTCACCCGCCACCTCGCGGCGGCGCGCAGGAACGGCGACATTCCATATCTGCGTCCCGACGGCAAGTCGCAGGTAACCATCGAGTACGAAGACGATCGTCCCGTGCGCGTCGAGGCGGTAGTGGTGTCGACGCAGCACGATCCGGAGATTCCGCTAGAAGAGATTCGCCGCGAGATCGCCGAGCGCGTCATCGAGCACGTTATCCCACTGTCGCTGCGCGACGAAGCGACGCGCATCTTCGTCAATCCGACGGGACGCTTCGTCATCGGCGGTCCTAAGGGCGACGCGGGCCTCACCGGACGCAAGATTATTGCCGACACCTATGGCGGCATGGCCCGTCACGGCGGCGGCGCGTTCTCCGGAAAAGATCCCACGAAGGTCGACCGTTCCGGCGCATATGCGGCACGCTGGGTAGCAAAGAACGTCGTCGCGGCCGGCCTCGCCGAGCGCTGCGAGGTGCAGGTTGCCTACGCCATCGGCGTCGCGCATCCGGTGAGCGTTGCCGTCGAAACGTTCGGCACCGCGAAGGTACCGGAAGAACTAATCGAACGCGCGGTGCTCAAAGTCTTCGACTTACGACCGGCGGCGATCATTCATTTCCTCAGCCTA
>CAZMPP010000339.1:0-2911 GCA_964568035.1 uncultured bacterium | reverse complement strand
TTCACTTTTGCGCGCACCACCGGCAACGGAACCGCGGTCACAAACGGCAGGACGCTCTCTGCGCCGTCGATGGTGGTGCGACGTCCGGCTTCAGCCTGCCGGCGCTGGAGCTCGGCAAGGAGTCGCCCCGCGCGGACGTTCTGCGGATCGGTTGCGAGCACTGAATCCAACAGCGGCTTGGCCACCGTCAGATCGTTTTGAAAGAGCCGAACCGATGCTAGGCCCAACTCGGCATCGCGATCCGACGGATTTGCCTGCAGGGCAGCAGCGTAGGCAGCAGCTGCGCCTGGAAAGTCGCCACGTTCGAAGAGCGCTGCCGCCGAAACGCCCTGCGCCTGCGCGGAGGAGGTTGCGAGAAAGAGTGGGAGCGCCGCGAGGGCGAGACGCCATCCGAGCGCTGGAACTATTGCAGAAAATGCACGCACGGTACGGCGATACTTCGCCGGAGAAGGCCGCGGTCCGGCGCGCGGGCGCGCAAGTTGACTTACGGAGCGGGCTCGTTAGGGGGCAGAATCAGCAGCGCGTTGTTGAGCAGCCGCCCCGGCTCGCGTAGGTAGCGCCCGCGAAACCACAACCCGCTCGAAGCATTGCTGTCTAGGTTCATCGCTTCGTAAGCGCCCAAACGCAGCATAATCGCGGCGCTATCTTCGAGCGTGCCGTCGGAAACGGCCAGAATCAGAAACCGGCCGTCACGTGAGATGCCGACCATGCTGCGCGCGTCGTTACCCCACACCTTAGGGTCCTTGAACCGTTCTCCGTGCGGATCGATGGTAACGCGCCCGTCGGTCAGCAGACGCGGACCGCCGCCGATTACTTCCCACGATTGGAAGAAGCTCGCCGACGGGTCGCCGTCGGTTCGAACCAAGCGATACTCGACTCGGCGCCCGATGGCGAATCGGCGAGCTATGGTCTCTTCACCCTTGACATAGACGACGTAACCATCGCGCGGGATCGGCAGGGAGCTTGCGGCAATGGCGGTCACGACGCCGCCGGAGACTTGAACTTGAAAGCCCGCTAACCCGGTCCGCGCACCCCAATCCGGCGTAAAGATAGTAACGGTGTCGGCGCTGCCTTCGGGCATGCGATTGATCCAATACGCGTACCAGTTATTCGGATACTCGTAACTGCCGTCGAGCGCGCCTTCGATCCGCAGCGGCACGCGATCGATTGCGGCGTTGTTGTCGCGATCGAAATAGAGTTCGTCGCCCACGTCGCCTTTGAAGACTAGCGTTCCATCTACCACAGTGGTGTGAATGAGATTCTTGATCGGTCCGGCGGTGTAGGCTTCGAAGAAACCACCATTGATTGCCGCGATCGCGTGGTGGCGGCTAGCCATTCGTGCGAGCGACTCGGTACGGCCGGGTCGGTCGTCCCCAAGCGCCACGCGAACCCGCACTCGGTCGAGCGGCACAATCACATATCGGACTGCGCGGCCGTCCACGGTTGTAGTTGCGGCGCGAACGCCGCCATCGTGATGCACTTGCAGCAGCGCGGCTGCCGCAACAACGGCGAGAACCCATTGCATGCGAAAATTCCGCTCCTAAGCATACGAGCGGTTCCCGGCGACGCGGGGCACGACCTAGTAAGCGCGCGTTAGATTACGATGAGGCAGGCGGTTCTAGGGAACCGTACGCGTTCTCGTAATAACTGTCGCGTAGATTCCCAAGCTGCACGTCGCGCGGAATCGCGCTGCCGTCACCGCGGAAGATCGTGGCGCCTTTCACTAAGAGCCGGTATGCGTCGAGGCGCGCGTTCTTCCAGTCCGAGACTTTCCACCGCTGCGGCGCCATCACGTCGTACTCGTAGGGCGGCAACGGCTGCCGCTTCGCATCGAAAAGTTCGAGCTCGACGCGAAATCCTTCGCGTTCGAAGATTTGCCGTTCGACTTGCGTTTTGGTGGCCATCCGGCGGCGTTCGCCCGCGCGGTCAGTTTAGCATCTGTTGTTCATCTCAACGGTAACGAGATATTCAAACCCTGCGTTGAGCTCCGTGGGCCCGTCGCCGTGCGGTCCGCACGCATAGTTTCCCCAACCCGTCTTCCAAGCCGAGACCGTATACGTTCCGGGCCAGAGGGTGAGAAAATAAAAGTTTCCTTGATCGTCGGTCACCGCTCGTTGCACGTAGGCGCCGGAACTCGCCTCCACCACCGCTCCGGGCAGACCGTGGCCGCTGCGGGCGTCGACGACCGTGCCGCGCACCATCACGTTTGTTTGCAGCGGGCTCTGGTCTATCGGGATCGAGGCAAATGCGAACGCCGCCAACAAAACTTGCAGAATAATCATAGTATCTGGGTAACGCGCGCCGATGCCGTCCGGTGACGCATCCGCCGCCTGGGCCTGGGAATCGCGCGGGTAGCAAGGAAGTGCCGTGAGTAGTGAGCGATATCTCTTTCACCTTCACCTGGTGGCAGTACGGCTTCATGCTGCTAGCGCTCTGGTTCTGGCCGCTCACGCTCATCGAACTTGGTGCCGGTCTGTGGTTGTGGCGCCGCCGCCGTTCTTGGCCGGCGCGGATTGCCGTCGTACTCTTCGGCCTGATGTGGATCGGTTCGGCCCTCACGCACGTGGCGGCGTTTGCCGCGCAGGCGCAGAGCCAAGCCGATTACGAATCGGATCTGCGCTCACGACAGACGACGCTCGCGCACGCTTCGGTGGTCGGCGGCATCCATCTGCCGGCAGGAACCGTTGTGACGCACGGGTCCAACGATCCGCAAGAGTTGGTCGCAGTCGATCTTCCAGAGGCGACGATAATTCACGGCATACCGCTGGCGGGGCACGTCGCCTTTTCGTTCGGCGACCTTGACGGAAGTGAAACTTTGGCACACGACGCGCAAATCGGCGAAGCCTTCTGCTCGGCCAAAGGCGCGACTCGCTTTTCGAGCGGTAAGCTGGTCGAATGCACGCTCGCCCGG
>CAZMPP010000338.1:0-2928 GCA_964568035.1 uncultured bacterium | reverse complement strand
AGGCCTCGGCGGCGGCGGCTTGATCGCCACGTCGCAGGCAATCTTGCGCGACACCTACGGACTCAAAGAGCAGGGCAAGGCGCAGGGTGTCTTCGCCATGGGCGTCATCGTCGGGCCCGCGCTGGGTCCGGTTATCGGCGGCTGGATTACCGACAACTGGAACTGGCACTGGATCTTCTTTATCAATATTCCAATCGGCATCGTTGCCGCTACGCTGATCCATAATTTCTTACGCAATCCCGCCGAGCCGCGGTACTCGAAGCTCGATTGGATCGGATTAATCTTGCTCTGCATCGGCCTTGGCTCGATGCAGTTCGTCCTCGAGAACGGGCAGCAGTACGACTGGTACGACGATGCCCGGATTCGCTGGTTCACGTTTACTTCGGTCGTCGGCATCGCCACGTTCGTCTGGTGGACGTTACGCTCGAAGATTCCGGTCGTGGACCTTCACGTGCTGCGCTTGCGGCAAGTTGCCGCCGGCAGCGTGCTGGGTGCCGTTCTCGGCGTGAGTCTGTACGGATCGATTATTATCTTGCCGCAGTATCTGATCAATTCGCTCGGCTTCACGGCGACGCTCTCCGGAACCACGGTCATGATTCGGGCCGCGGCCGTTCTGCTCTTTACGCCGATTACCGCGATTCTGACGCAGCGCGGCTTGGTCGATCCGCGGCTCCAGGCCGCCGTCGGCTTCGTCCTTTTGTCGCTTTCGAACTGGATGCTGGCGAACATCACCACGCCGCAGTCGGACTTTCACGCCCTCGTCCTTCCGCTGCTGATCAGCGGCGTCGGCTTGGCGCAGATCTTCGTGCCGCTCTCGGTCGCGGTTATCGGCAGCGTGCCCGATAAAGAGGTGCCGGCAACGGCCGCATTCTTCAACCTTTCGCGGCAGATCGGCGGCAGCGTGGCGGCCGCCATTTTAATCACGCTTTTGGTGCGCGGCTTCACCGTCCATCAGACGGAGCTGGCCGCAACGCAAAACCTCGAACATGGCCCGACGCAGCAATACGTGATGTCGCAGGGCGGCGTGCAAAACCGCCAGGCGATGGAGCGTCTTGCGGTGCTCGTGGAATCGCAGTCGGCGGTGCAGTCCTACGCCGATACGTCGCGCTGGACGGCGGTCATCACGATCGCGCTCGCTCCGTTGGTGCTCTTGCTCAGGAGGCCGCGCATCGGCGTGGCCATAGGGGAATAACGATGAAAAAGAATCGTCCGCTCTCCGCTTTTGTCGCGATGGCGGTCTTGGCAACGGCGCTTTTGCCGCTGCAGCGTATTTCGGCGCAGCCCGACGACCCGCTACCCGGCCGGGTCGTCATTCCAACGGCCATTCCGACCCTAATTCTGCCGGTTATTCCCAGCGTCGCGCCGGGCTACCGCGCACCGAACGTCGAGCCCAGTCCGGCGCACATCATCGGCGTGACGCAGGAGCCGTTTGTTGGCATCACGCTGCAGGACGCGATCGCGATGTCGCTGCTCAAGAATCCGAACCTCGCCGTTTCGGCCAGCAACGTCAAGGTCGCGCGATATCAGATCGTTGAGGCAAAGGGCGCTTTCGACGTCCAGCTCCACCTCCAGCCGTCTTCGAGTTTCTCCGTGAGCCCGCCGCAGAATTTCCTCGAAGCTGGCCCCGGCCAGCAGGGAGACTACTCGCCGGCACCGCCGACCAGCGGTCCGGGCAACATCATTCAGCACCAATCCACCTTCCAATACGGCGTTGGCGGGCAGATGGTCAACGGCGGAAGTTACATCGCCGGCATCCAGCAGCAGCGCACGTACAACAACACGGTCTTTAACGGCTACAATCCGTACTATCTGGCCACGCTGAACCTTCAGTTGAATCAGCCGCTGCTCAAGAACCTCGGAATGAACGCCAACAAGCGACAGCTCAAGCTGGCGATGCTCAATGCCGACGCGACCGCGTCGGAGACGCTCGTAGATGCCTCGAATACCATATCGAGCGTCGAGGACACGTACTGGAATCTGGTTTCGGCCTGGCGCAACGTGGCCATCCAGGAAGAGGCTCTAAGGGAGGCCATCGCGCAGCAGCAGAGCAACGTTCGGCTCGCAAAGCGAGGCACGGCCGCGCCGATCGACGTGGTCGAGTCGCAAACGCAGGTCTCGAACTTTCAAGACAACGTTTTCTCCGCGCTGCAGAACGTATCGCAGCTTCAAAATCAGCTCAAGAGCCTAATCGTTACCGATCCGGGCGACCCGGTCTGGCAAGCGAATCTCGTCCCATCGACGTCGGTGCAGCAGCTTCCCCCGGTCCAAGACCTTGAGGCGGTCATCGCCACCGGCAAACAATATCGGCCCGAGGTGCAGCTCGCGCGCGACAAAACCGCGCAGGCGGCAATCGATCGCGCCTATGCAAAGAATCAGTCGTTGCCGCAAGCCGACGTTCAGGCGCAATATCTCAGCAACGGGTTCGCCGGCATCCTGGCGCCCGTACCGCAGTTCTTGACCTACCAATGTCAACAGCTGTCGGGACTCCAGAACTGCCCAACGCCGCCGCCGCAGACTCAAGGCACGATGCCGTTTGCCTACCACAACATGTGGGCGGCTTATTTCCCCACGTTTAACATCGCGCTGGTCGTCAACTACCCGCTTCAGGGTAATCTTGCACGCGGTATGCGCGGCGTTGCCTCGGAGGAGACGACGCAAGCCCAGGTTCTCACGCAAGGTGTCGTGGAGCGGATCGGCGCCGAGGCGCGCAACGCGCTGCAAACCTATGAGTCTGCGCTCTCCAAGCTCCACTCGACGCGGCAGTCCCGTGAGAGCGCCGAGGCCGTTTATGCCAGCGAACTGCGTAAGTTCCATAACGGCGTATCGACGACGTATCTCGTGCTGCAGCGCCAGATCGAACTGAACCGCTCGCGCGGATTGGAGCTGGAAGCGCAGGCGCAGCTCAATCGCTCGATCGTCGAGATCCAG
>CAZMPP010000337.1:883-2967 GCA_964568035.1 uncultured bacterium | reverse complement strand
GATCAAAATAAACACTCCCGCCGGCGCAAGGTGGCGAAAGGAAAGAAAAAGCGATGAAACGTCATCGACTTGGTGCCTGGATTGGCAAGGAAAAGTACAAAGATAAGAAGACCGGTGAGGTGCGAGAGAACTCCACCTGGACGGTTAAATTCGCACCGTTTGATGCAGAGGCTGGCGACTATCGTTGCAAGCGCGAGCGCGGTTTCCAGACCGAAGACGACGCAATCGCGTGGTGGGTTCTTCAAAAGTCGAACCGGCACCGTCCCGTCCGAAAAGATGAAGCTATCAAAGCAGCACCGCTAACGCTTGGCCAATTCGCCGATCGCTGGCTCAAGTCGCTGTCGAACACGGTGACCGTGGGGGCGCTGGCCACGTACGAGAAGCATGTCCGGTGCTGGATCAAGCCCACCCTAGGCGAGGTGCTGTTGTGCGATCTCGAACAGGATCCGCAAATGATAGAGCAGGCTCAGACGGCGTGGTTGACACGCCCGCGTCGCGACAACCGCGAGGGCAACGTGACGCCGCGCTACGTCAGGAGCGTGCGGAACACGTTGACTACGATCCTCAATCGGGCTAAGCGCTTGCGCTTGATTAATGTAAATCCAACCGAGTTCGTTGATCACGTTCGCATCGAGCGTTCGGAAATGCGATCACTCGGTCCAGCTGCGGTGCAGGCTTATCTCAAAGCCTTCGATGGTACGGGCCTGGGTTGCGCAGTGGCCGTCGCCATAGGCAGCGGATGCCGGCGAGGCGAGCTCTTGGCGCTCCGGTGGTGCGACATTGATCTCGATAATGGAACGCTTCGAGTTGCGCGCTCGCTGGAGCGCGTGACCGTCGCGACTTCCAAACGCAAGCGCTACATATTACGATTCAAAGAACCGAAGACCAGGCAGTCTCGTCGCACGATTGCGCTCCCTGGTTTTGCCCTCGATCGACTGCGGCGCCACCGCCTGGATCAGGCTGAGAGGTTCATGGCCAGTGGTTCAGGGCGCCCGGAGGGAGCCACGTTGGTTTTCGAGCGCGATGGGCTCCCTTTCAACCCCAACACCTTCGGTACGACATTCTCGCGCATCGCCAAGGAGGCGAAACTGCCACGGATCCGGTTACACGATCTACGCCACTCATTCGCATCGTTACTCCTAGAAGGTGGCGCTGACCTGAAGACGGTCTCCGCGGCGCTCGGGCACTCGACGATTAGCGTCACGGCCGACGTGTACGCGCACGTAAGCCCTGCCACGCTACGTGGCGCGGCAGAGTTGTTAAACTCAGTCGTGGAGTCGGGGAAGGGCTAGTCGGAACTGGCGTTAGTCCGGATTGGTCCGAGTGAAGTACCGGTTCTGGCGGGAGCGTGTAGGAATCGAACCTACCAGTCGCCTTGCGACGACCTCAGCGATTTTGAAGACCGTGCGAGCCACCAGACCCGTACGCTCCCATGATGGTGAAATGCCTTATTTTATTGGAAGTTTTCGGAAAGTACTTCCCCGCAGCCGCCCGCTCCTACCGCCGAAACCGGCCTATTGATCGACGCGGCTTAAAAGAGCGTGCTTGGCGTAGCGCCATAGGCTCGCACCCAACGAATGCCCGAAAGCATCGAAGAAAGCGGTACTTACGGCCGTCGTGTGATAGCGGCGCATACGGTTTTGGAGTGTTAGCTGCACAGGCGTTTGGCCTGCGATGGCAACCGCCGACGTTAGTCCGTTTTCGACACGAGTGCTACGCGAGGTGAGGTCATTGGCGCCGTGCGGGGTTCGGGCGGCATCGGCGACCCTACCCGAGGCGGAAGAATAGCCTTATCTCCGGGGAACCAAGCCGCCCCGTCGAAGCGTTTCCTCTTCGTCGAAGCTTCAAGGGAAGGAATTAATGGAGCGATATTTGTTTTACGCGCTTTTCACGAGCATTTCGGCGGCGTTTTTGGCGGGATGCGGCGCCGGGTCGCAGCCGACGATCTCTGCGCCCAATGCGCTAGGCGTCGCCGCGAGCGCCTCGCGTGGGCAGACGAAACAAACCCAGCAACGGATTTACGTCGTGGAGAATCATGCTTATAGCAAGAGCAGCGTCCAAATCTATTCATACCCGGACGGCGA
>CAZMPP010000337.1:0-873 GCA_964568035.1 uncultured bacterium | reverse complement strand
GCAGTTGAACGACCTTGGGGCGCCTTACGG
This sequence comes from uncultured bacterium, assembly GCA_964568035.1. Taxonomy (GTDB): domain Bacteria; phylum Vulcanimicrobiota; class Vulcanimicrobiia; order Vulcanimicrobiales; family Vulcanimicrobiaceae; genus Cybelea. Next base: position 843 of record CAZMPP010000337.1, on the reverse strand, counting down.
AGACTGCGCCGATAGCCATGGGGACGTCTTTATCCTGAATCAGAACTTGCCGGCAACGATCCTTGAGTATGCGCCCGGCGGCAAAACGCCGATTAAGGTCTTCGAAGACACAGGGTATAGCCCCACAGGCTGTTCGGTCGATCCCACAACGGGAAACCTAGCGGTCACGAATTTCTATTCGAGCAACTACACCAGCGGGACCATAGCTGTGTTCGCTCCTACCGGGACTAGAGGTCAGCCGACCCTACTAACCGCCCCCAATATGTTCAGTCCGCGGTACTGCGGTTACGATGCGAACGGGAATCTATTTGTCGACGGCTACAGCAAGAGCCTACAGATTCTATTCGCAGAGTTACCGGCGAACACCAAGCAGTTCACTGGAATTACTCTGAACCAAACCATTAACGAGCCGGGAGACCTACAGTGGGACGGCAAGCACATGGAGATCGGCGATTCAAGCACGAACGCAATCTACCAGTTCAGCTTCGAGGCAAGTACCGGTAAGGAGGTTGGCTCGACTACGCTTGGCGGCGTGACCTATGGCCTAAACCAGTTTTGGATTGTCGGCTCAAAGGTAGTGGGCGCTGCTGCAGTGGATCAGATGGTGGGAATCTGGAAGTATCCGGCCGGCGGTACGGCAGTTAAAGTCATCAAGGAAAAAGCAGGCATTCCTGTTGGCATCGCGGTGAGCTCGCCATAGGAGCTATCGTCGCCTTCGAGACTTCTATGTGTCCGCTGAATGGACGGCGCCCGAATTGCTTCGACTAAATGGTTGAGGCTGGGATGTTTTTCGCGGTAATCGCGGCTATGACGGTAGCCGGCGTCGCTTTTTGTCATCACGGG
>CAZMPP010000336.1:0-3012 GCA_964568035.1 uncultured bacterium | reverse complement strand
CCAGCGGTTCGGGCGGCGGCATCGCCGGAGCGCTCGGCACGGGTGGTGTTGGCGGCGGCGCCGGGTCGGGATCCTCTGGCGGGGGGGGCGGCGGCGGCGGCGGCGGCTATTATGGCGGCGGCGGTGGCGGCGCAGGCTCCGGCGGCAACTCGGACGACGAAGAAGCCGGCGGCGGTGGCGGCGGCGGGTCGTCATACATCGAACCCGACGCTATAAAGTATCGCGCCTGGCGAGGGTGGAACGGCAAAACGCCCGAGGGCCTCGTCGTCTTAAGTTGGTAATGAAAACCTAACGACGCATGTGGGACTCGTCGAAGACGACCTGGTCCCACTCCCACAGTTGACGGAAGAAATCGCCGGCCGCATTTCGGTCGCCCGCTAGACGGCCGATTGCGCCGGCGCTCTTCTCGCCATCTATTGCTTCGTACATTCGCAGCCGCTCGCCGTCGATCGGCAAATAAAGATCGGTGTCGGTATGATTTTGGTTGATCAGCACGGCAACCGCTCCCGCCGGAAGACGCTCTTTTACGACCGTGGTGCCCGCCAGTCGAATCGGAACATAGTCGAGCCAGGCGTCACCGCTAAAATCTCTGCGATAACCGTGCTCCGGAGCGCCGGCCGAATAAACGAGCGCCGCATGCCGAACCATCGTTCCGCGAAATAGCTCGACGGCCGCGTATCGCTCTTCCAGCGGCAACGCCAAGAGCCGCGAGCGATGCGGCGTTTGCGCCGGCGCCCCGCACTGCGGCAGGTACGGCGCTTGGCGCACCCAGCGGCCGAAAGCCAAACCCGCGCCACGCAAGAACTCAAAAAACTGTGGCACCGAGTACGCGCGGTCGTTAGGATGCAGCAGAGCATCGGCGAGGCCGGCTTTGCTCGCGAAATCCGGCGACCGCATCAATAACGGCGCGAGCGGATGGTCGCGCGGGAGCGCTTTAAGCGTGGCGGCCAACTCGTCGATATCTTCGCTCGTCAACCCGATGCCGAGCCGCCGGCAATACTCTTGCAGCAAGTAGATGCCGGCACGACCAAAGGGTGCGTAGACCATTACGTGCATCGCACCATTGGGTGCGAGCGTTTCTCTCAGCGCCTTCAACCCCGCCGCAGGATCCGCAAGATGGTGAAGTACGCCCGTGCATACGACGTGTTCGAATTGCACACCGAGCGATCCGGCTTCTTCGATCCCAATTCGGTCCAGCTCGAGATTTTCGAGCGAATGCTTCTTCTTCAGCTCCCGCTCGAAGGCAATGCTCCGGTCGCTGACGTCGATCCCGACGACGCGAGCCTGCGGCCAGCGCACGGCGTAGTGTGCGGCCTGGACGGTGCCGCACCCCGCGACTAAGATGCTTCGATCGGCTCGAAACTCGTCGCTGGGCCAAAAAAGGTGGGAATCGGCGCGCCTCCGCCGGTCGTCCCACGTGCGGCGGTAAGCGTCGAGGTCGTCTACCGGCGGCGGGTAAGGGTGACTCTCGTAAAAGTCACCCACCCGCTTACCGACGGCTTCGGCCGCCGCAGGATCAGACATCTTAGCCGTGCGGCGTCTTCACTTGCTCCATGACGGAATCCAAGTTAAACGATGCCGGTTTTTGCCGTGGCGGGAACTTGGCGAAACCGTCAATCTGTTGAGCGATGACCGCTTGCATCAAGTACATCTGCGGAACGTGATTGACGCACCAGTCCCAATAGGTGTTCGAGTTGAAGTCGGCCCGCTCGAACGGATCGCGCCGCAGATTAACGATGTTCGGCACCCTCAGCTTTACGAAGGGCTCCGCCCACTGCTGCATTTGATTGGCGCGCTGTACCGACAGGTTGAACTTGTAGTCGCCGACGCGCACCGCGATGATGTCGCCGTCATCGCTGAAATATACGATCGCGTCTCTCGGGCTCTCTTTTGTATCCCCCGAGAAGTACGGAATCATATTATATCCGTCCAAATGCACGTTGAATTTCTTCCCGTCCACCGTCGTGCCTTTGAGCAGCTGCTCGGTTACGTCGGGGTTACCGGCGGCGGCTAACATCGTCGGGAACATGTCGATGTGCGAAACGATCTCGTTATACACGCTGCCGGGCTTGATGACGCCGGGCCAGCTAATAAAGCACGGTACGCGCCAGCCGCCTTCCCAGTTCGAGTCTTTCTGACCGCGATACGGCGTGTTCGCGCCGTCGGGCCAGGTATCGTTCTCCGGCCCGTTGTCCGTCGAATACATCACCATAGTGTCGTCGGCGAGGCCCAGCTCGTCGAGCTTATCGAGAATCATTCCGATCTGCTCGTCGTGCACGACCATGCGATCGCTATACGGATCTTGACCGCTCTTGCCGAGATTCTTTTCGGCGACGTGCGTGCGGAAGTGCATCGCCGTCGCGTTATACCACATAAAGAATGGCTGGTCGGATTTGGCTACCTTCTCCAACCACTCGATCGCGGCGGCGGTGATCTCTTCGTCGATCGTCTCCATCCGCTTCTTCGTAAGCGGCCCCGTGTCGACGACCGTCTGCTTTCCAACGCGCCCCCATCGCGGGTCCACCGTCGCATCATCTTTATCGGTGGCCGAGCAGCGCAGGACGCCGCGCGGTCCGAACTGTTCCTTGAACCACGGCATCTTCGGATAATCCGGCAGCTCCGGTTCTTCCTCGGCATTGAGATGATACAGATTGCCGAAAAACTCATCGAAGCCGTGTACCGTCGGCAGGAACTCGTTGCGATCGCCTAAGTGGTTTTTGCCGAACTGGCCCGTTGCATAACCGAGCGGCTTGAGCAGCTCGGCGATCGTTGGATCTTCCTTCTGAAGACCGACCGTCGCGCCGGGCATGCCGACTTTGGTAAGACCCGTTCGAATGGGGTTCTGTCCGGTGATGAAGCAGGCACGGCCCGCCGTGCAGCTCTGCTGCGAATAATAGTCAGTAAAAAGGCCGCCTTCATTGGCGACCCGGTCAATGTTGGGGGTTCGGTATCCCATACTCCCGTTGCTGAACTTGCTGAGATTCCAGATGCCGATGTCGTCGCCCCAGAGAA
>CAZMPP010000335.1:0-3016 GCA_964568035.1 uncultured bacterium | reverse complement strand
TTTGCTAGAAAGAAAAAACTGCCGGCACTCCCCGTTGCCGACAGTCGAGAAAATCACGCGCAGACGAAGCCGCGCCGTCTCCTCAGTGTCGAGCTTTAGCACTGCACGCGTAAGGTGTCCCTGTCATCCGGATCGGAGTCGAAGGGCCCAGCCGCGTTAGATTCCGCCTTGATTCGGCGGGATCTGGTCACCCGTTGGGGTCTCTCGACCTTTCCGGGCAGCGGCACATCTTCGTGCAGACGCCTCACCTAACGAGGAATCCTTCACCAGGATTACACCCCGGCGGTCCTTTGTCAACCCCAACGGGTTAGCGGTTGCCGGGACGCACACGATATGCCCGCGAACAGCAGCGCGTGGCAACGATCCGAGAACTCGATGCGGTGACGATCGGTCAGATCGCCGCGGGCGAGATCATCGAACGTCCGGCCTCGGTCGTTAAAGAACTCGTCGAGAATTCAGTCGATGCCGGCGCAACGCGAATCACCGTCAACATCGAGCGCGGCGGCCTCGATGCGATCGAAGTCGTCGACGACGGCGCAGGAATGGAAGCGGACGAGCTCGCGTTATCGCTGCGGCGACATGCGACCAGCAAGCTTCGCGCCGCTGTGGAATTGGAGTCGATTGGGACGCTCGGATTCCGCGGCGAAGGCTTGGCCTCCATCGCCGCCGTTTCGCACGTCGAGATGCTTTCACGGCCCACGCATGCCGACGTCGGCGCTCGAGTCACCGCCTCGGGCGAGCGCGTCGGTAATGCCGAGCCCGCCGCGGCGCCGGTCGGAACGCGCGTCCGGGCTTTGCGCCTTTTCGAAGAGCTTCCCGTGCGCCGCGAATACCTTCGCTCGCCGGGAGCCGAGTTTAATCGCATTTCGTCTTGGCTCTCCAGTTTTGCGCTGGCCTATCCTGCGGTGACGTTCACGTTGCGCCACGACGGGAAAGAAGTCTGGGTGATGCCGTCCAGCGCAAACGAAACGGAGCGGCTTGCCATGGTTTTTGGCCGCGATGCGGCGCGAGCATTGCTCCCGCTCGACGGGGACGCCGCGCGGCTGCTCGACGGACGGCTGCGCGGGTTCGTCAGCGCTCCCGGAAACGATCGGCCGGATCGAAGAATGCAGCTGCTCTTCGTGAATGGGCGGCTGCTGCGAAGCAGCCTGCTCTCGGGAGCTTGGACGAGCGGTTACGCGACCTACACGATGATTGGACGCCATGCCTACGGTGCGCTCTTTCTCGATTTGGCGCCCGAGCAAGTCGATCCCAACGTGCATCCGACCAAGAGCGACGTGCGGCTGCGCTACGCCAATCAAGTCTTCGACGCCGTCCGCCGCACGATAGCAGCCACGCTGTCGGATCACGCTAAGTCGCGCGCGGCGGAACACGTAGCCGCCGGCGAAGCAGCGATGCTTTCCTTTGCTCCGACGCAGGCGCCTCCGTTGCGAGTGCTGGCGCAGCTGAACCGTACCTTCATCCTCGCCAGCGACGGGGACTCGCTGCTCTTGGTGGATCAGCACGCCGCGCACGAACGCATCGCCTACGAAGCGATCGTCGCCCGCGCGCGCAACGGCACGGCGAGCGAGCCGCTGCTGGTACCACAGATTTTGGAGCTGGACGCCGCGCGCAGTGCGGCACTCGACGGCGCCCTTGAGGCACTGCGCGACGGCGGCTTGGAGATCGAACCGTTTGGCGAACGGACGTATCGCATCGTGGCGACGCCGGCCGGCTATGCTTCGCGACCGTTCGACGTCGACGGCCTGCTCGACGACCTTACCGAGGACGCAAAGCAGCGCAGCGTTCGCGAACGAATCTGGGCTTCGCTGGCCTGTCATTCCGTAACTGTGGCGGGCGAGAGCCTGCAGGAGCAGGAGATGACCTCGCTCGTCGAGCGCCTTCAAAGCTGTGCGAACCCGATGCATTGCCCACACGGAAGGCCGACGATGATTCGTCTTAGCTCCGAAGACGTCGCACGTATGTTTAAGCGTGTCTGAGGAGCGCGCGAACTCGAGCGTCCTTATCGTAGCCGGGGCGACTGCAAGCGGAAAGACGGAGCTGGCAATGGAGCTTGCGCGCCGGTTCGACGCTGAAATCGTCGGGGCCGACTCGCGCCAAGTCTACCGCGGCATGCCGATCGGCACGGCGGCGCCGACCGAGGAGCAAACGGCACAGGTGCGCCACCATCTCGTCGGGTTCGTCGATCCGCGCGAGCGCTATTCGGCCGCACGTTATGCCAACGATGCGCTGGATGCGCTGGCCGACATCCGCGCTCGTGGAAGGCGCGCCATCGTGACCGGCGGCACCGGGTTCTATCTTCGCGCCCTCGTCGGCGGCGTGACGTTGGCGCCGCAGTACGACGAAGGGTTGCGCGCACGGCTCGCTCGCGAGGCTTCGCTGCATTCGCCGGAGTTTCTCCACGACTGGCTAACCATGCGCGATCCGGTGCGCGCCCGCGACCTCGGCGCAAACGATACTTATCGCGTCGTGCGGGCCCTCGAGATCGCGCTCGCGCCACCCGCGGCGACGTTGCGCGCCGGCGCCGCGCGCACGCTTGCAACCGAAGGTTTTACGTGGCTGCTCGTCTTCGTAGACCTCCCTTGGCGAGAGATCGACCGTCGAATTGAGGCGCGTACCGACGCGATGCTGGAGGCCGGGTGGGTGGAAGAAGCCGAGCGCGTCGGCAGCGGAGCCGTCGCCGCGAACGCGGTCGGATATCCGCAGGCGCTGGCATATCTGCGCGGGTGGAGCTCGCGTGACGAGCTTCGTCGCCAGCTCAACCGCGCGACTCGGCGCTACGCGCGGCGCCAGCGCGCGTGGTTTCGCAGCGAACCGGCGACGCTCTGGCTCGATCCGGAGGCGGTGGCCGGCGCCGCACGGGAAACGCTGGGATGGGATACGAAGCGCGAATGACATGGGATCGTCCACGCGCGTTCGCGTCACCAAGATGCACGGCGCGCAAAACGACTTTGTTCTGTTCGATGCTCGAACTGCCGCACTAGGCGACGTTGCCGCATTCGCGCGCTGGGCGTGT
>CAZMPP010000334.1:0-3021 GCA_964568035.1 uncultured bacterium | reverse complement strand
TGGAGCCAGCTCAGCGAGAGCGGAGTGATGGGCGATCCGACTAAGGCAACCGCCGAAAAAGGGCGCGCGCTGCTCGATGCCGCGGCCAATGGCATCGTCGAACTCGTCGACGAGATGCTGGCGCGAGAGAGCGCGCCCCGTAAAGACCATCACTAGCACTAGGAATTCGCGGCGTGGTATACTGACGGACGACGTGACCTCTTCCGAATTGCCGCTGCGGCTATCGCGCGACCGGATCTGGCTTTACGCCCTCATCGCAGCGGTCTTTTCATCGCTGCCGTATATTATCGTGCCCGCGCGCTTTGCCGAGATGGCGACTAAAAACGATTTCGCCAACTATTGGTCGGCCGGAGCCACGGCCGGAACCCCGGCGCTAACCGATCCGAGCCGCCACGCTCAGTGGCAGAACGCACATAACCTTGCGGTGCAGCCCTTCGTCTATCCACCGGCCTTTGCATGGGTCTACGCACCGTTCGCGCATCTCCCGCCGCTGCAAGCGATGTACTTAGAGCAGCTGGCGATGATCGCGCTTTTCGCCGCTGCGGCGCTGTTGATCGCACGAATATACGGCTTTAAACCGTGGTTTGCGATTGCAGCTGTCTTCGCGTGGGGTCCAACGCTCGCCACGATCGAGGACGGACAAAATACCGGTCTGTCGCTGGTGCTGGCGTTAGCGGCGACGCTTGCGTTGGTGCGGCGGCGCGACCTTATGGCAGGGCTCGCCGTAGGGTTGCTTCTTTATAAGCCAACCGATGCGTTTGCCTTAGTCGTCCTTCTCGCGTTGCGGCGCGAATGGCGCGCGCTCGCCGTTACCGCATGCTGCGGCGCGGGTTGGTACGCCGCTAGTGCGGTTGCCTCGGGTGGAGATTGGGGCTGGCCGATGCAGTACGCCGCAACCATCGGCGCGTGGTATGCAGTGCACTCGGCCGGCGCGCAACACGGCATCTTAGTCTTCACAATTCCGACGATTCTGCTATCGTTCGGAGTATCGCAAACAATTGCGTTCTGCACGGCTGGATTGTTTTTCTTAGCCGCGCTGCCTTTGTTGGCGCGCGCCCCCGTCCGCGAAGCGGCGAGCATGGCGATGTTCGTCGGGCTGACGACTGCGATTCACGCCTGGAACTACTCAGCCGCAATGGCGCTCCCGGCGCTTTGCTTTGCAATGACGTCCCTGCGCGAGCCGTGGCGAACGCGACTCGTATTGCCGGCGTACATCGCCGCAGCGATCGGCTCGGCGACGATCTACGGAGGTCCGTTCCTTGCCGTGATCTGCATCGGCGGAACGATCGGATGGATGATCGCGCGTTATGTGGCGGGCGCGCCGGCGCTTACGTTTGAACGCAGGCCGCCCATGTCAGCTCGTTGAGCGCGTTGCTGAACGTCCACCAACCCTTGTAACCATGCTGGCCTGGGTTGGAGCCGACGCCGGGGTGCTGCTGGATCGGCGGTCCCGGCCATGCGTTGTCACCCATTGCGCCCCCGATTACGGTGTAGCCGTCGCCGCATCCGGCGTAAACGGTTTTCGGCTTCTGGCTTTTGTTCCAGGCGTGCCTGATGACTACCCCGAGCCGAGTTCGCGCGCACGACGCGTATGCCGTACCCCCGCCCGTTACCCAATACGTATTCGTACGCGGATCGAACCATGACGCGGTGACCGTACCGCTGCCATAGCCGGTAATCAACATCTCGCCGCCGTGGCACTGGGCTCCGGCGATGCCGTTCGACGGCGCGCTCGAACGCCAAACAAAATTGGCGCCAACGCGTCCGCGCAGGACGCAGCTGGCAAAAGCTTCGGCGCTCGCGTTTGAATTCGGCTTGACCACCCAGCCGTCGACGTTGGTGTCGGCGTGTCCCGTTCCGACTGAACTTCCATCATTGCTGCTCGAGCCGCCGGCCACGACCTTAAAGTGTTGCGGGCATTGAGCGATGGCGCTCTTACCCTTCGAACCCCACGCGACGACGCGCTTGAAGTCCGAAATCGTTACCATCTCGTTGCGCGCGGAGAACCCTACCGGCAGCGCAGAGTTAATCGGTGATGTGGTGCACGCTTCAAGAAAAAGAAGCGCTACAGCAAAGGCGGTACGCATGGTTTAGCCTACCACGACTCACCGTCGTACCGCAAGGTCGCTTCCGAGATACGCCGCACGCCCGAAGTCAGAGAATGCTCTTTGAGCGCTCCGTCGTGCATGAGATGACGCACTTCGGCGCCGTGCAGCAGCACGAGTGCGTCGGAGATCAGGCGGCGATGGCAGCGCCACCAGAGTGTTTCCGAACACATGATCGCGAGTTCTTGCTCAGCGGCATCGCGTAGCAGGTCCGTTAACGCGTTAACAAAGTTATCGGTCTCCATGTAGTCGGCATAACCGCGAAAGGAAGGATGGCGCAGGGAAACGTTGAGGCTCTCTGGTTTGGGTTTGCGAAACCCGCCGAGCGCGGGCCGCCAATCGTAGCTCGCACCGGCTAAATCGGGAATCCACGCACCCATGCGTTCTTTCCAAAAGTGCGGATGCGCGCGGCTGCGAGGAACGCTGCGGACGTCGGCGATACGTTCGATGTGGGCGCCGCGAACGAGCGCTGCGAAGCCGGCAGCGTCGAGCGTTCCGTGCCCGACCGTGAGGACGCGGGTTATTTTGCGACCGCGCTCACTTGATCGGCCGTAACCGGAGTCGCCGAATTGCCCCACGAGCTTCTAATGTAGGTAATCGCCGCGGCGATCTCCGCGTCGGAGATCTGCGAGCTCCACGCCGGCATCATGCCGGAATACTCTTTGCCGGCGACTTGCAGCGACCCCGAGAGACCATACTTGACAATATGAATTAATTTGGCCGGCTCGCCGGTCACGACCGGGTTGCCGGCCAGCGGCGGAAACGCGCCGGGAGATCCTTCCCCGTTGATTTGATGACAGCTCGCGCAGTCGGCGGCAAAGACGCTCGCGCCGGAGGGCACGTGCGCCGCAGAACTCGACGACCCCGCCGTTGACGAGGAACCGTTCGAGCCCTTGGAGCAGCCCCACAGTGCCGT
>CAZMPP010000333.1:0-3028 GCA_964568035.1 uncultured bacterium | reverse complement strand
TTGCGCGCTGGCTCGACGCCCTTCCGTCGCTGTCGCTGCTCGACGTCATCGTCTATCGCGCCGTGGCGATCGGCCTGCCGCTGATTTCGATCGGAATTATCACCGGCGCGATGTGGGCCAAAGAAGCGTGGGGCGCGTACTGGCAGTGGGACCCCAAAGAGACGGCGGCGCTCTTTTCGTGGATCCTGTATCTCGCGTACATGCATCTCCATACGCGTCACGCGTGGCGCGGCTTGCGCACGAACTGGGTCAGCGTAATCGGCTTTATGTCGATTATCTTCTGCTATCTCGGCGTGAACATCTGGATTTCGGGGCTGCACAGCTACAAGGTATGACTTGCGGTACCGCCAAATGAGCCTGCGACCCGTCACCACGCTCTTCCGGGAGAAGAACCTTGTCCAAGAGTAATGCCGACGCTTCTGATGGCGTCCACAGTAACGCATTGAGTCCCCAAGACGGCGACCAGGACGAAACGGTAAGCCGCCGCACGTTCATGGCCAACGCCACCCTGACCATCGGCGGTGTCGTTGGGCTCGTACTTGCCGTTCCGATCGTCGGCTCGCTGATACCGCCGAAGAACGCTGCGGCCGGAAGTTGGGCTCCGCTCTCGGCGCAAGAGCTCGACGAGCTGCAAAAGGCGACCTCGAAGCCGGTGAAGCTGACGTTTACGCTCAAATACAGCGACGCATATCTGCCCGAGCAATCGGCCGAGCAGTACTGCTGGGGCATCAAGGTCGATCCCGAAAAGTTCCGCGCCGCGCGGCCCGACATTTTCAATCAGCCGGGCGGTAAAGCCGACGTCGATTATTCGGTGGTGAACATGGGCTTCGTAATCTTCAGCCCGATCTGTCCGCATCTCGGCTGCTACTACAACTGGAGCGAGGCGCAGAATCGCTTCATGTGCCCGTGCCACGGTTCGCAATATACTTTCGACGGAACGCACGTCGCCGGACCGGCGCCGCGCGGTTTGGATCCCTTGCCGTTCCGCGAGCAGAGCGGTTCGGCCGAAGTAACGTGGATCGTCTATCAGTCGAACACGCCGAATCGCATCGTCGTGTCGTACCAGGCGTAGAGGGAATCGCGATGCTGAATTGGATCGATAAACGCACCGGGTTCGTCTCGATGACCAAGGACTTCCTCACTGAGGACGTCCCGGGCGGAGCGAGTTATTGGTACGTCTTCGGAAGCGCCACGCTCTTTGCAATGATCGTACAGATCGTCACGGGCATCTTCCTCACGTTCTTCTACGCGCCGTCGGCGGCGACCGCATGGGAATCGACGCGCGCCATCTACTTGAATCCCTACACGCACTTCCTTTTGTCGGTGCATTACTGGGGCGCGTCGGCGATGATCGCGCTCGTCTTCCTGCACCTGCTCCAAGTGCTGATCTTCGGCGCCTATAAGTCGCCGCGCGAGCTGCAGTGGGTCGTCGGCGTTCTCTTACTGCTCGTCACGCTCGTCCTCGGTCTCACCGGGTATCTACTGCCGTGGGACATGGACGCGTACTTCGCTTCTCAAGTCTCGCTCAACATCACCGGCCTGGCGCCGATTGCGGGACCGTTCATACAGCACATCGCGCAGGGCGGCGGCGGAATGGGAACGGAGACGATCAATCGTTTCTTCGGCCTTCACGTTTGGCTTATGCCGGCGGCGCTGCTCGCGTTGGTCGGCGCACATTTGACGATCTTCCGCCACAACGGACCGGCCGGTCCGGTGGTCGAGGATCCGCGCACGCTCAAGCCGGGACGCTTCTGGCCGGATCAGATGTTCATGGACGGTGCATTCTCGTTCATCGTCTTCGTCATCATCGTCTTCTTGGCGTTCGCAGCGCCGCCGTATCTCGATGCGAAAGCCGACCCCACCAAGTTTTTCGTGCCGTACCCGGCTTGGTATTTTCTCTCGCTCTTCGGCTTGCTGGGGCTCGTGCCGCCGGAGATTCACGTAGGACCGCTGACGATCAGCCTGGAGCTGATCGCCACAATCATCGTTCCCACACTGTTTCTGCTCGTCGTGCTCTTGCTGCCGTGGCTGGACCGTAGCCGCAGCCGCAGCTTCGCCGCGCGAGCCGGATTGCTGTGGGCGACAACCATCGTCATCATCGGCATCGTCGGTCTAACGATTTTCGGACAAGTAACGACGATGATCAAACAAGCCGCCGCACCGCCATCACCCCCAGAGTCGGTCGTGCTTAGTCAGGCAGAAGCAGCAACCGTTCCGGCCGGCTCCTCCGGATCGACCGCGGCGAACCCGGCGGGCGCCAAGGTCTTCTCTACGAACTGCGCCAGCTGCCACGGCGCGCAGGGTACCGGCGTTCCCGGCACGTTCCCGCCGCTGGCCGGCAATCCGGTCGTCACCGGCGACGCAAATAAGGTTATCGGCATCGTTCTCGACGGTCTGCACGGCTCGATCAGCGTCAGCGGCCAAACGTACAACGGTATGATGCCGGCCTGGAAAGGTACGCTTTCCAACAAAGACGTCGCCGATGTCGTCACCTACATTCGCGGATCGCTCGGAAGCAATAAAGCCTCGGCGGTTACCGAGGCGCAAGTCGCCGGCTATAAACCCTAGGAGCTAGGAACCGCGCAGGGGCGGCCGGTGTACAGCACCAGCGCCGCCTTGCGGTCGACGGCGATGAGTTCGCGAACTCGGCCGTAAGTTGGAGCCTGCGCTACGCTCGCAGCCGGGACGACGACCCACACGCGCGACGCCGAGCAGATAACACCGCGCGGATCCATTCCGTCCGATTGCGGATCCCCGTCGCTGGGCGGCGCGAGTACGCGCACCACCGGACGCGTGTAAAACAGTAATGCGTTGCCGCCCGACACGCCTTGAATCGCGACGACGTCGCCGGGACGGCGTTCGCGCTCGATGACGGCGGCGAGCCGCGGAACGGGCTTGAAGGCTTCGGCATGGGGCAAGACGCGCGCCGCAACGACGTCGACGGCGACGATTGACGCGATGGCCAGCGCAAAGGGCGCGAGACGCACGCTCTTTGCCCGTGCTACCAATACCGCCGTCACCAGCGATC
>CAZMPP010000332.1:0-3044 GCA_964568035.1 uncultured bacterium | reverse complement strand
CACGGGCGTGATGCTGTAGGCGACGATTCCGGGGAGCAGCATGCGGATCACCGGACCCGATGCCGCGAACTGATGTCCGTAGGCGATTACCGCCGCCGCCGGGCCGGCGAAGAATAAGACGGCCGACGCCGGCACGACGAAGAGCAGCGAGTGGCGCATGCAACGCGCGGTTAAGTGCGCCGCATCGCTTTCGCTCGACGAGCCGATGCGTCCGAAGGCCGCCTGCACCAGCGGCCGCGTGATCTGCCAGACGAGATTTCCGGCGCCGATGCCGACCGAATAAATTCCCAGGGGACCCGCACCGAGCATCGCCAGCACGATAAACACGTCGATGCGGAAGTTCAAATAGCCCATCACGCCGTCGAGCGAGACCATCGTGCCGAAAAGAAACTGCTCGCGTACGGCAACGGGTTCTGCCCGTTCACCGGCGCGCCGCAAGTATGGACGAAAGCGGTAGAGCGTGTACGCCGTGGTGACGACGTAGGTAAAGACCCACGCATATAAGAGTCCGGTCGTGCCCGCGCGGAAGAGAAAGAACGCCGGAAGCAGCGCCAGCGGCAGCACGACCGCACTCAGAAGCTGCTGACGATTCACCGTCGCTACGTCGCTGTCGGCCAAGAAGAAGCCGTAAAGCACTTGCGAGATCGCGAGGAACGGGACGGCCAAGGCGATCGGCAGCAGGATCGCCTGACTCGGAATCAACAGCGCAACCGCCGCCAGAAAGATCGCGGCCGGAACGACGGTGACCGCCATAATCAGCGCCGCGTTGCGCAGCACCGGGCGAACGCCGCGACGACGCCGGCCGTACTCGAAGGCAATCGCATTGGCCTGTCCGACGGTATACATGGCAATGAGGCCCATGCAGGTCACCACGTACGCGTAGGAACCTTTGCCGGCCGGCCCCAGTACGCGCGCGATTAAAATGCCGGTACCCAGCGCAATCGCCAGTGTTGGAACGCGAAAGGCCATCGTTTCCAGGCTCTTGCGTGCGATGCTCACGCGCTCGGACTTCCGCGCCGGCACGTCCCGACCCATCGTCGGGGCGTGCCGTTTATGGAGCTGTAATGGCAGGCCGTTACGCTTACCGATATGCCGCCGCTTATCTCAGTTGTCGTCGCCACTCTTAATGAAGAACGGCATATCGGCCGGATCCTCGATCAGATGCTCGCGCAAGAAGCGGTCGACGGCGACATCGAGATTCTGGTCGCCGACGGCGGCAGCAGCGACCGCACGCGCGAGATCGTCGCCTCGTACGCGAGCGGCGGCAAAGTGCGCCTGGTCGAGAACCTCAAGCGCCATCAGGTTTACGGTTTCAATTTAGCCCTACGCGCAGCGCGTGGCTCGATGGTCTGCCTCATCGGCGGCCACGCCAGTTTTCCCAGCAATTACCTGGCACGATGCATGGCGGTGAAGCGGCGCACGGGCGCCGCCAACGTCGGCGGCGTGATTCGTCATCAAGGTGACGGACCGATCGGCGAAGCGATCGCGCTGGCAATGACGTCGCCGATCGGCGTCGGCAATGCGAAGTTCCGCCTCGCCAGACGCGAGCAGCCTTGCGATTCGGTGATGGGACTCTTCTGCGACCGCCGCATCTTCGACGAGATCGGTTATTTCAACGAGAGCAGCATCGTCAACCAGGACGGTGAGTTCAACTATCGCCTACGCGCGGCCGGCTACACGGTTTTAGTCTCGCCGGAGATCGAGTGCACGTACTTCGTGCGCCCGTCGATTACCGCGCTCGGCCGGCAATATTATCGCTACGGATACTACCGCCGTTGGACCGAAGTGCAGCATCCCGGTTCGGTGCCGTGGCGCGTTTATGCGCCGCCGCTGCTGCTGGCGACGCTCGCCGCTTCGGCGGCCCTTATCGCAGCGGGGCATTACGCCGCCGGTCTCGCCGTTCCGGTGCTCTACGCCGGCGTTTTAATCGCCGCCGCGAGCGACGGCCTGCGCCGCTCGAAGAAACTCGCGGTCGCCTTGCTGGAGCCCCTCGCCGCCGCGACGATGCATCTTGCATTTGGTGCCGGCTGGATCCACGGCTTGCTGGTGCACCGCAAGCCATCCCCGGCAGGCCAGCCGAGCACCGCATTTACGCCTTTGTAACAAGCATTTGATACCATCGGCCTTACAATTGATGCGTCAGGAAATGCGAAATCGTTCCATCCTGGTTGCCCTTTGGCTTCTCTGCCTGCTCTTTCCGATTGCCGTCAACGCGCAAGCTGCGTCCTACACCATCCATCCCGACGACCAGTTCCAACTCTCCGTCTTCGGGGCGCAACCGCTTTCGGCAACCGTCACCGTTCTCAGCGACGGAACGATCACCGTGCCGCTGGTCGGACAACTGCGCGTTGGAGGGCTTTCACCGAACGAAGCGCTCCATCGCCTTACCGACGCATTATCCGCATACGTCCGGCATCCGGTAATAACGTTCGTCCTGGTCAAGGGAACCCCGTCAACGGTCGAAGTGCTTGGTAGCGTCGAGCGTAACGGGCCAGTCGAGATTCAGGACGGCGATCGTCTGGCCGACGCGATCGCAAAGGCCGGAGTCGGCCCAGACACGCACGCCGACCTCAATCACATCACCGTTAACCGCCTCGAGGCCGGCGTGCCCCATCTCTACAACGTCAATCTCTACAACATGCTGCTCAACGCGGACTATGCGTCGAACATGCAACTCAAATCCGGCGACGTTGTATACGTACCTAAAGCGCGCCAGTACAATATGTCGATGTTGCCGATCACCCTCTTCTATCTCTACTTAATCGGCACAGGGTACCACTACTAAACGCGATGTACGACCTGGCGCGCCTCATGTTACTCCTTCGCAAGCGGTGGAAAGCGGCCGCGCTGCTCTTCGGCATCCTGGCAGCCGCCGGCATCGTGGCCGCTCTCCTCTACCCGCGAACCTACGTTGCAACGAGTCAAGTCCTGGTGCAGCAGCCGGCGAAGGAGGGCGACTCCACGGCGACCTATCCGCAGATCGCCGAGCTCCTGGCTTGGAATCCCGATACGACCATCGAAACCTACGTCGCCTTGGCGTTGCA
>CAZMPP010000331.1:291-3047 GCA_964568035.1 uncultured bacterium | reverse complement strand
GTTCGCCCCGCCGTGATAACTTGGCCGTCGCCCAGAACGAATTGACTGCCGGCGATGGCCACGATGTGGCCGTTCCGCGAGCCGTATTCGTCAATGACGCGCGTGACGCGGCCGTCTTTGCGCATCTCGACGCGCGCGAAGTCGCCGGGACGGATGTCGCCCAGTTCGCCGGGCGAAGTCACCGACACGTTGACGTCTAAGACGTCGATCTGCGCGTTGGGAGCGATCCCGATCACTTTGACGCCGCCGTTGTACTGCAGCGTTATTGTCGGCGGATCGGAGAGCACGTCTACCGCGGCGACGGTGCCGAAGCGCTGAAAGCCGCTGCCGGTTCGAAGCATCCCGTTTGCCGATTTGCCGACGAGCTGCGCGACGATGGTGACGGTATTGGCGTGCCGGTCGAAATGCGTTTGTGCTCCTAGCACGTCGGTAAAGAAGCGCAACGGCACGTATTGGACGTTCTTGATGTCCAACGGCGGCGCGTCCAGCAGCACCTGATCCCCGTTGACTTGAGCCACCCGGCTGCCGATCGTCAGAACGACCGAACGCGATCCGACCTGAGTAATGAGATGCTTGCCGGAGTGCTCGAAGGGTAGCCCGAGCGCCTCGGTGGTGCGCCGAACCGGCACGAAGAGAATGTTGTGCTCGAAACGCGGCGGCGGATCGAGCGCCAAAACGTCA
The DNA here is from genome assembly GCA_964568035.1 of uncultured bacterium. GTDB lineage: Bacteria > Vulcanimicrobiota > Vulcanimicrobiia > Vulcanimicrobiales > Vulcanimicrobiaceae > Cybelea. The sequence goes on along the minus strand of CAZMPP010000331.1, from coordinate 2,366 downwards.
CCATTGATAATGATGGTGATCGGTTTCGGCTGCGCCCCCAAAAGGACCAGGGCCAGCAGCGCTAAGGCCCGTTTCATGCGTGCTCCAAGACCTCTCGATAAACCTCGGCGGTCGCGCGCGCGCAGCGATCCCAGCTGAGCCGTCGCGCCACTTCCTTTCCCAAGTTGAGCGAGCGCTCGCGGAGTCCCTCGTCGAGGAGCACGCGCTCCAACATTCCGCGCAAAGCCAAGGCGTCGCGCGCCGGGAAGCGCAGGGCCGCGTCGGCCAGCGGTTCGGGGACCGCGTCTTGGCAGGCGACCACCGGACAGCCGGCGGCCATAGCCTCGAGCATCGGCAGTCCGAAGCCCTCGCGCAGCGCCGGCTGCACCAGCGCCCGAGCCCCCGCATAATATTCAACCAGGCGTTGCACGCTCACGTCGCCCAAAGCCAGGATGGCGCGCGAGTGGCCGCTGCGCTGCTGCAGCTCGCCGCCGAAATCGTCGGGCCCGGTCAGGTACAGATCCACGTGCCACTCTTCGGGCAACGCCGACCACGCGGCGAAGAGCGTCGCCAAGTCCTTATGCTCGCGGTGATTTCCGACGTAGAGCAAGTACGGCCGCGGGCCGGCGTGCGGCCGCACGGGTTTGAGGAACTCCTCGGCGACGCCGAGCGGTATCACGCGTACTTTACTGCGATCGACGCCGAGCAGCTCGACGAGATCGTCGACCGTCCGCGCGTCGTCCGTGATAACTCGCGACGCGCGAGCACATGCCCAACGCACGACGGTTTGATAGTACGGAGTGACCTTGGACTTGAAGTATTGCGGGAAGCGAAGATGAATCAAATCGTGAATCGTAACGACGAACTTGGCCGGTACGGCGAGCGGAACGTAGAGCGCCAGGAAGTGAATCAGATCGAGGCGGGCGCGGCGCATTGCCAGCGGCAGCCGCACCTGTTCGCTCCACCCGAAGTTACCACCATCGGAAAAGGCGACGTACTCATACTCGGGAGCGACCCGAGGCAGGCGCGCGGCGAGCTCGGCAGCGTACGTCTTCATTCCGACCGACATCTGACGCGTCATCCGCGCGTCCAGCCCGACGCGCGAACGGGTCATCGTAACAAGGCTTTGCGTGCGGCGACGGCGGGGTAGAGCGCCGAACGATAGGCGACGTACCAGCCGCGCGGGCCGTCGAGCAGCGCACCTTTTCGCAACAGCAGCCAGAGCAGCCGCGGAATACTCGCCGCCCCCGCGAGAAGGACGCGCCCTAACGAAGACGGCAGTTCTTGCGCCTCGATCGACGTGTAGCGGTCGTACTTGATCCGATAGGTCGAAACGTCGGGGTACGAGTAGTGCAGCAGCGTTCCGGAAAGCTCCGGCGCCGGCCCGTCGCAGATCCAGCCCTCGTGGACCGCGGCGTCGCTTCCGGCGGCCGGATGCGCCTGCAAGCGTGCCGTTCCGGTTCGGAAGAGGCGCAACAGCAACTCGTTGCGCCATACACGCATCGGCTTACCGCAAAAATACGTCGTGCGCCGCAAACGGTAGCCGTTGGGCTCGTCGTTTGCCGATAAAATCGAATCGCATAGCACATCGTCGAGCGCCTCGTCGGCGTCGATCATCAACGTCCATGGCGTCGTCACCTGCGAGAGCGCGAAGGCGCGCGCATCGACGAAGTCGGTCCACTCGCGTTGAATGACGGTCGCACCGGCCGCGCGCGCAAACTGTACCGTGTGATCGCGCGAACATGCGTCGAGCACCAGGATCTGCATCCCGCGCGGGAGGCTGGTTAGGGCACGCGGCAGATTGCGTTCTTCGTCGCGGGTTAGAACGACGGCGGTGATTAGGCCTGCGTCCAGGTGGCCGCCTCGACGACTTCGGAGCGGCTCTCCATGCGCTCTTCGTGGGCTAGAGCCGCACCAATAAAGTCGCGGTAGAGCGGCGCGGGCCGGTTGGGCCGCGATCGAAACTCGGGATGCGCCTGCGTAGCTACGAACCACGGATGCATGTCGGCGGGAAGTTCGACAACCTCGACCAGGCGCGTCTTGCCGATGGAGTGATGGCCGGTGAAGCGCATGCCGTGCTCTTCGAAAATCGGGCG
>CAZMPP010000331.1:0-281 GCA_964568035.1 uncultured bacterium | reverse complement strand
GGCGATAGCGATTGTTGAACTCGTAACGATGCCGGTGGCGCTCGCTGATTTCCAGCTCGCCGTAGGCCCGCGCCGCCAGACTGCCCTCTTGCAGCGTGCAGGCATAGGTGCCCAAGCGCATCGTTCCGCCATACATCTCGAGATTGCGCTGATCGGGCATAAAGTCGATAACCGGATCGACGCTGGTTTCGTCGACCTCACTGGTCATCGCCTCGGGGAGGCCGCAAACGTTGCGCGCGAACTCGACGCAGGCCAGCTGCATGCCGTAGCAGATGCCCAAG
>CAZMPP010000330.1:0-3058 GCA_964568035.1 uncultured bacterium | reverse complement strand
GGCGGCTGGTACAAGAAAAAATCGGTCGATCAGGTGCTCGAAGCGTGCATCTTCCCCGACATGTCATCGATCGACTCGTGGGGCCTGGCGTATCACGCCAACGGCATCATCCGCGGAATCGACTTAACAAAGGTATTGCGCTACAAATATCCAGGAAGCTAGCGCGTCTCTACGGAGCTGAGGCGGGACTCCAAACGATCGAATCGTCGGAGGACCGCCTTTTCGAACCCGTCGATCCGAGTCTCCACGGTATGGAAGCGCTGGTAAACGTTTGCCTCGAAATGGCCGAGGCGCGTTTCGAGCGCCCCGAGGCGAGCATTAATGCCTTCAAAGCGAGCGTCGACGCGCGCGAAGCCCGTCTCCGTCGCTTCGCGCAGCGTTAGGATCGCCTCGAGAATCGCCTGAACGTTCTCCATCAAACGACCTAACATACGGTTGTTTCCCGGCTGTTTCCTCGGGGCGACGGGCGCCGCCACCGGGGTCCCGGCCGGCTCGCCGAATGAACGCTCATGGGGCTTTCGAACGGCTATCATGACGTGCCACCGGGCAAACTCGCCGCCGTGCAGACGTTCCTAGAGATGCGCGCACGGCCGGCGCTTCGGGCGGCGCCTAACGAACCATCGTGGCGCGTGGAGCGCTTTGTTCCGGTCAATCTGGAGCGCTATTTCGCGTTGTTCCATCGCGTGGGCGACGAACATCTCTGGACGCTGCGGCTGCAGATGCCGCCGGAGGAGGTCGTGCAGCTTCTGAACGACCCAAAATACGAAACGTATGCGCTGGTAACGAGCGACGGCGACCAAGGACTGTTGGAGTTAGATTTTCGCGTCGACGGCGAGTGCGAAGTAAGCTTGTTCGGCGTGGCGCCGTCGCTGGTCGGCAGCGGCGCGGGGCGAGTTCTAATGAACCACGGCATCGAGGCCGCGTGGTCGCATCCGATCGAACGTTTCTGGCTTCATACGTGCACGCTCGATCATCCCAAGGCCATGGGGTTCTACGAGCGGTCGGGGTTCGTGTCGTATAAACGCGCGATAGAAATCTTCGACGACCCGCGCGCGTTGGGACTGACTCGCCGCGACGCGGCCAGCGCAGTGCCGATCTTCTAGCCGTGCCGAACTGCGGAAGCCGTCAGAGACCGATGGCGAAGAGCGCCATCGTCAATATGAGGATGAACGCGACGATACCGCTCGCGTGAATCGCGTGCGAGTAATGCATGCCGCGATGGCCGCCGTGGTGGCGCACGAGGACGAGATCGACTACCGAGACGAGGATGGCGACGATCGCAAAAATGATCAACAGCGTCGTTGCGTGCGTGTAAGCGATGGCACCGAGGATAACGCCGAGCGCGATATCGCGTACTCCAGTTGCACGAACGTAGCCTTCGCCGGTGTGATGCTCGACCGCAACGCCGTAATGCCCGGCGAGCAACCGCGGTGCGAGCAGGGAATATAGTCCGAGGCAAACTAGACCGATTGCAACGATCCAGGCTAAGACAAATAAAACGCTCATCTCGGAGGCGGAAGTTGACTACCAAGGGCCCGCAACCCTGGATTATCGCCGCACTCGCGCTGGCGCTGGCGGGCTGCGCCGGGGCGGCCAGTCCGTTGCAGAGCGTCAACCCGGGAGCCGTCGGCGACGGCTCGTGGATGAGCACCGCCACGGGAGGACGGAACTTGCTCTACGTCTCCGACGAGGCGACCAACGTCGTCGACGTATTTACGTTTCCGTTTGGTACGCCCGTCGGCGTGCTGCAGCAGCTTCACGATCCGGTGGGTATCTGTTCGGACAAGACGGGCTATGTTTGGGTCGTCAACGCGCCCAACCACGTGTTGAAGTACGCCCACGGAGCGCAGCGCCCGGAGTCGACGATAGAGGACGCTCGCGCAGTGCGCTTGCAGGCCTGCTCCATCGATCCGACGAGCGGCAATCTCGCCGTTACCGATGCAGGACGCCCCGGTCTAGCGGGATACGTGGTTATCTATGCCGGCGCCAAAGGCTCGCCGAAGCGATTCCGCAGCGCCGATCTCAGCGACGTCTTTTTTTGCGCGTACGATGATAAGGGGAATCTCTTCGTCGACGGCCTCGACGGCACATACGCCTTTCGTCTAATGGGGTTGCCGCACGGCGGACAGCGGCTGCGCCCCATCAAGCTCGACCAGAGCGTCGGCTTCCCAGGCGCGGTGGCCTGGGACGGCAAGTACCTCGCGCTCGGCGACCGGTCGTATCGCGGCGGTCACGCGCCCGCGATCTATCAGATTTCCGTTTCCAAAACGCACGGAACCGTCGTCGGCACAACCAAACTCAGCGGCAGCTGCGATCTCCTCGGCTTTACCATCCCCAAACTCGGCAGCGGCAAGGGCAATCCTCAGGGTACGCGCGTCGTGGCGCCCGATATCTGCAATAACGCCGTTCGTTTGTACCGCTACCCGGCCGGCGGGTCGCCAACGAAAAGACTCGACGGGATTCAATATCCGTTTAGCGCGGCGGTCAGCGCGGCGCACTAGGCGGGACATCAGCCTAGGGAATCTGGCTTGCGGGGTGTAACACCCCGGGACGCCGGAAAAGTTGGTGCGAGCGTCGATCCGGCGCTCTGACACCGTGTAGGGGATAGCTTTTAGCCTGTCCCCTACCTCTTTTTATGAGGCGGCGAACCTAGAATGCGGCGCGCAGCGACTCCTTAAACGAAGCGGTCGTTTTGATCACCGCGGTCGGTTCGTAGCCGCAGTGGGCCATGCAGTTTTCACACGACTCGTGCTTTCCGCGGCCGTACTTCGACCAATCGGTTTCCTCGAGCAGCTCTTTATAGGTGCGCGCGTAGCTCTCTTTGCTCATCAAGTAGCAGGGACGCTGCCAACCGAAGACCGTGTAACACGGAATGCCCCACGGCGTGCATTCGAAATCGACCTTGCCTTCGAGGAAGTCGAGATAGAGCGGGCTGTGATTCAGCCGCCACTTCTTGCGCTTGCCACCGGAGAAGACTTGGCTGAAGATTTCGCGGGTACGCTTGACGCCGAGGAAGTGCTCCTGATCGGGCGCCTTCTCGTAGGCGTAGGCCGGTGAG
>CAZMPP010000329.1:643-3075 GCA_964568035.1 uncultured bacterium | reverse complement strand
GCGCTACGCGCCTGGCCCGACGACGGCGAACCGCTGCTTTATGCTACCAGCGACCTACCCTACGTCACCGCCGCGACGATAACGGATTTCGTAAAACGCGTGCCGCCGCAAACGCTCGGCGTCGCGCTGAGCGAACACACCGATTACGTCGACCGTTTTCCCGGCGCACCGACTGCGGGGATCACCCTTGCGGGCGAGCGCGTCGTCAACGGCGGCGTCTTCGTGATTCCAGGCGGCAGCGTCGAGCCGCTAGCTGCGATCGCCACGCAGTTCTTCGACGCGCGCAAGCGTCCGTGGCAAATGGCAAGCTTGGTGGGTGCCCCCGTGCTCCTTCGCTTCGTCTTGCGGCGGTTGAGCATCGCCGATCTCGAGCGCCGCGCGCGCCAAACGCTGGGTGTGCAAGCGCTCGGCCTGCGTAACTGCGCGCCCGAGCTTGCATTCGACGTCGACGGCGAGAATGAGTACCGTTATGCGCTCGCGCACGAGTAATCCGTTCGTCCTGGCCCTTTATTGGCTGGGTATCCAGTCGGTCTGGGGCGCGATCTTGGGAATCTCGCTGCAATCCCGTTCGATCGAGCTCTCCGGTGCCGACGCACTCATCGCGTATAGCCGTCTCGCCACGATCGGCGCGCTGGTCGCCGCGGTCGTACAGATCGGTGTCGGTTTCTGGTCGGACGCGCGGCGGCGCAAAGGCAGCCGGCGCATCGAGTTCTACGTTGCCGGCGCGTTGGGCGGTTCGGCGGCATTGCTCTTTTTCTATCTCGCGCCATCGATGGCGTCGCTAACTCTCGGTTATATAGGGCTGCAGCTTGCGCTTAATCTTGCGATCGGGCCCTATCAGGCGATCATTCCCGATTTTGTCGGTCGTGCACGCTACGGCGTCGCGTCATCGTGGATGGCGGCGCTGCAGAGCGTCGGCAATGCCGTTGGCGCGTTGGCGGCTAGCTTTATCGGCGGGGCGCGCCTCCTCGCCGGCTTTTTGAGCGCGCTACTGGTGGCGACGTGTGCGGCAACCTCGATTCACGTCCGCGGCCTGTCGCTGCAGGATGCCGTGGCGGAAGAAGCGCCGGCCCCGCTGCGCGTCACGCGACCGTTTGTCGACCTCTTTGTATCGCGCGCTCTAGTCTACGCCGGGTTTTACACTCTACTCGGCTATCTGCTCTTTTACGTCCGAGGCGTTCTCGGGATCGAAGCTCTGGAAGATGCCAAGCGGCACACGGGGATCCTGATCATCAGCTTCACGGTCGTCGGGGCGCTCGGCGCGGCCCTGGCGGCGCGGCCCAGCGACCGGCTCGACAAACGCTTGGTCGCGACGGTTGGCGGGGGCGCCTTCATCGCCGCCCTTGGAATCTTCATTGCGACGAGCGGATTCAGCGGGGCCGTGGCGGCGACGATCGTGGCCGGCCTAGGCTGGGGCGTCTTCCTGGTAGCCGACTGGGCTATAGCCTGCCGGGTGCTGCCGCCCGCGGCCATGGGGACGGCCATGGGGATTTGGAACATCGCCATCCTCCTCCCGCAAATCGCCGCCCCGGCCGTAACCCTGGCCGTATTGCAGCGCTTGGCCCTGACCGGCGGCCCCCTGGCGCCTCGTGTGGCCTTTGGCTTGGCACTGGGGGAGACTGTGGCGGGGATCGCTTGGTTGTGGCGGCTTTCCCGTCAAGTGGTAGGATAATACCATCCCCTCGCCAACCTGGCTCAAGGGGCGCTTCGCACCAATTACCCCGGCTGCTTCAACACGCCCAAAAGGCGACCTGTAAAGAAAGCGCCATGAAAGCACCGACAATCTCAAGGAGTTATCAATGAAACGACTGAGCACCGGAGTGCTCGCAGGGCTAATTATGTTGCTCTGCGGGTTAAACGCGGTTGCTGCTCCGTCGAACGCGACGCACGGAAACATTGGAAACGGCGTCGCCCAAACGGGGTCGCCGCCGGCGCCGGACTTCGGCAGTCCGCCATCCGGCGAAATTCCGATCCTTTACAACGATCATCACGTCTATTCAAAACCCGACGAGCTCAAGCGTGGACGCGTCCTCGCGGCGCTCGTTAAGGGCGGAACGATTTTGATTCCGCTGCGCTCCATGTTCGAACAGATGGGCGCAACGGTCTCGTACGATCCGGCCAGCAAAACGGCGACGGTCACCAAGCCGGGCGCCGAAGTAAAAGTGACGGTCGGCAAAGCCGAAGTCATTATCAACGGCGAATCGCGGCCTCTCGACGTGCCGCCCGAGATTTATCAGGGCGTCGTCGTCGTTCCGGTCCGCGTGATTTCGGAAGGCATGGGAGCCTACGTACAGTGGGTTCCGGATAAGCGTTTGGTCGTCGTCCGGTACATCCCGGCGACGCCGCCGCCGAGCCCCGCTCCGCCGCCGCCGGCGACCGCACCCCCGCCGCCCCCGACCCCGACGCCCAAACCGCTCTACAGTGAAGCGTTT
>CAZMPP010000329.1:0-633 GCA_964568035.1 uncultured bacterium | reverse complement strand
CACTCCGGCACCGATGCACACGCCTAATGTCGTGTTCGTCGCCGGCGACTATCTGTTCAACCCGAAGGTCTATAACGAGTTCTCGCCCGGTAACGGTGGGTCGGGGGCTTCGTATAGCGTTCGCGGTGGCATGATGTTCGATGCCTTCAGCCTGCCGCTGATGCTCGAAGTCGACTACAACAACTGGCAGTATCCGCATAACTGCGGCGTCGCGAAAGCCAATGCGACGGCGCAGAATGCACCGGAGTGCTACGTCACGACGATCGGGAGCAGAGGCTCCACGTACGTGCCTGGCTTCACCGCGGTCAACCGCGACTTCGATGCACGGCTGGGCTTCAAGATCTTCAACCCGCACGTGTATATCGCGGTCGGTTATCTCTGGTCATCGACCAACTACGGATATCCCAACATGAACGCAGTGGGCGGCGGTCTCGAAAAGCTTCCCGACTACTCCCATCCGTTCACGTACTACGGTTCCGTTTATTACTATCCCAACTTAAGGGGCACGTACACGACGGGCGCCAACGCGGTGCCTCCCAACGAGTCGTTCGGCGTCGGGTATAACCTCCTCAAGTACAAGGTCGGCGTGGACTGGGCGTTCATTCCGGCGGTAGCGATTGACCTCGGCTGGGC
>CAZMPP010000328.1:0-3081 GCA_964568035.1 uncultured bacterium | reverse complement strand
CTACTCGATAGGGTTAGGCACGGGCCAAGATGCCACCGCGGCCGCCTTCCCGTATCTGCTGCTGAATCAAGTTAACCGCGTAGAGCAACCCGTCGGGCGTTGGCGGGCAACCGGGGACGTAAACGTCGACGGGAATGACCGTGTCGACGCCTTGGACGATCGCATAGTTGTCGAACATACCGCCGGAGCTGGCGCAGGCGCCCATCGAAATGACCCATTTCGGATCGGCCATCTGGTCGTAGAGGCGCTTGATGACCGGCGCCATCTTCTGCGCGACGCGCCCCGAAACGATCATAAGGTCGGCCTGGCGCGGCGAGCTCCGGAAAACCTCGGAACCCAGGCGGGCAATATCGTACTCGGCCGAGGTCACGCTCATCATCTCGATCGCGCAACAAGCCAGGCCCATGGTCAATGGCCAGACCGACGAACTTTGCGCCCAGCGCGCGACGTCGTCCAGTCGCGCCAGCATGAAACCGCCCGGGCCTACCGCCACACGAAACCGCCCTTCCGCCAAACGTACGCATAGCCGATCGCCAAGACAATGATGAAGATGACCATCTCCAGCAGCCCGAAGACGCGCAGCGCGTGCATCTGCACCGCCCACGGATAAAACGAGGCCGTCTCGACGTCAAAGATTACGAAAAGCATCGCAATTAGATAGAAGCGCACGGGGAAGCGCCCGGCAACTGGCGAGGTCGGTTCGACGCCGCACTCGTACGCCTCGCGCTTGTGCTTGTTGGGCTTCGCGAGCCCCAACAATCCGGAGAGACCCGGGAGAGCGGTAAAGAATAATGCCGCGAGAAACGCGACGCCGAGAAAGATCGCGACCGGTCCGTACGGGTTCATGGCACCCCATCGTTTTTGCTTAATCGGCGTCTTACCTGTTCTACAACGCCATTGGCCCGTTTTCGCTCCACCCTTGGACCGGGGGGACGCCACGTTGTCGGAGCCGTACATCCGATCATGCGGTTTGCCGTTTTGGGGATGATCCTGCTCTTTGCGCTGGGCGACGGCTGCTCGCCGCCGCCAAACGTCGTAGGCGTCCAAGACTTCGGCTACGTGACGGGGCGCGTACTCGATGCAATGACCAACCGCCCGATCACCAACGCACTTGTTTCGGTCGGATCGCTGTATACGATTCGCGCCGACGTTAACGGCGCGTTCACTCTCCGCGCCATCGACGGCGACCAGACGGTGACCGCGCGCGCTGCGGGTTTCACCACCGCCAATGCGGACACGACGATACCTAAAGACGGCACCGTTTCGATCGGTTACATTCGCCTCGTCCCACTGACTCATTCCATGGGCCAGCCGACCCTCGCGCCGCCGCCGACGTCAACTCCCGCACCAAGCGCGAGCGCGAGCGCCGGCGCAAGCGCGGTGCCGGGCGCGAGCACGATGCCGAGTGCGAGTGCGTCGCCGGCACCCGGCGGAACGCCGCCGCCGCCGCGACCGCCGGCCTAGCCTAACCGCAGGCTCGCGAGGTCGAGGTCGTACTCGATCGAGCGATAGATGTCGTCGGGAATCTCCCCCTCGCGGCGCATCGCCGAGATTGCGCGACGCTCAGCAGCCAGCGCTTCGCGCTGCACTTCTCGATCGATGCGGCTCTCTTTCTCTTCGTTCCCTTCGTCTTTGTCGTCTTGTCCGCGCAACACTCGAATGCGCTGCTCGTACTCTTCAATGGCCCGGTCGAAGGCCTCGCGGTCTTGCGAACTCTTGCGCCGCTCCTCACTCTCGCGCAGCCTCGCTAAACCCGCTTCGAGAGCGCGGATGCGCACCGCCGACTCGCGCCGCCGCCCTTTGCTCGTTTCGGCGACGCCGAGCCACTCGATCAGCGGACCGAGGGTGAGACCCTGGAGCACCAACGTGACAAAAACGACAAAGACGGTGAAAAACAAGATCGCGCCGCGCGCCGGGAACGGCCGATCGCCAAGCGTATAAGGCAACGCGAGCGCGATGGCAAGCGACAGGATCCCGCGCATGCCCGCCCACGAGAGTACGGCCACGTTCTGCCAGCGCGGGTAGGGATCGTGTTCGCGCAATCGCCGGCTCAGTAAACGAGGTAAATACGTCGCCGGAAAGACGCACAAAATGCGAACGATGATGACCACCGCGCTGATCAGCAATCCGTAGAGCGTGTAGATCCGTACGTTCGGCTGCAGGGCTTCCAGAATCGCCGGCAACTGCAGGCCGATCAGCAGAAATGCGAGAGCGTTGAGCACAAACGTCAGGAGTCGCCATACCGAGGAGGCGAGTAGGCGGGTCTCCGGATCGATGAAGGCCGTCGAGCGCCGGCTGAGCAGTATTCCCGCCGCCACCGCCGCCAGGACGCCGGAGAGATGCAGCGCTTCGGCGGGCAGATACGCGGCAAACGGCGCGAGCAAGAAGACGACGCTGGCGATCATCGCGTCGCCGTAACCGCGCAGCGCGAAGTAGCGCAGGAGCGCCTCGAGAAGCAGCGCCATCGCGAGACCGACCAGCGTTCCTCCCACGGCAACAATTACGAACGCCGCGCCGGCACGCGCGAAAGAGAATGCGCCCGATACCGCCGCCGCAAGTGCGAAACGGTAAAGCACGAGCGCCGTCGCGTCGTTCATCAAGCACTCGCCGCCGATCACCGCGGCGACTCGGCGTGGAACGGCGATGCGCTCGAAGATTGCCTCTGAGGCGACCGCGTCGGGCGGCGCAACGATGGCGCCAAGCAGAAACGCGAGCGGCCACGTGAACTCGGGGAGCGTGAAGTGTGCGACGGCGGCAACCGCAGCCATCGTTGCGATCACCATACCGACGGCGAGGATGGAGATGAGTCTGGAGTTGCGCTTGAGTTCGAACCAGTCCGTCGACCACGCCGCACTGTAAAGCAGGGGCGGTATCACCACCAGCACGATGAGCTCGGGATCGGGATGCGGCCGCGGCAGATGGCGAGCGAACGACAGAACGATCCCGCCAACGACGAATGCGATCGGGTAAGGAACCCGCAACCGCTTCGCCAGCACGGCGAGAACGACGATTAGGGCTAGGAAGGTTACGAGAATGAGGGCTTCGGTCATTATCCGCCGATCGCGCTCTGCCCGGAGCGTA
>CAZMPP010000327.1:0-3096 GCA_964568035.1 uncultured bacterium | reverse complement strand
TTCGAAGACGCGAATGAGGTCGAGAGCCCCAGGCGCGTTCTCCAGGGCGGCCGTCATGCGGGACTAGCTTTCACCGGTAAAACAAGTTGACAAGTTACTGTCACCACTATATAATGATTGAAGGTTACCACATTCGTCAAAGGTTGTCACATGTTCCGCGATCCCGTTCGTACCGCTCCCCTCGTTTCGGACATCAGCGATGTCGATCTCAAGCTGAGAGTTAACCGGGCCGACTCGGCCCTTTTCCTGGAGTCGAATCTCCGCCTGCCGCACCTACGGGTGACGTAGCGCCGCGCTCGATGGCGAGAATCGTAAGCATATTACGCTCGTCATCAGCGTCGCTTCCGGGGGTCTCGAGAATGGCTGTCTTCTCGCGCAACTCCTGGTGAGCCAGTAGCGCGCGAAACCCCTCGAATCCAATCCGGCCCTCGCCGATATGCCAGTGCCGGTCGCGGCCGGCTCCCAACTCCACTTGGGTGTCGTTGAAGTGAAACATCAAGATGCGCGCCAGGCCGATATCGGCCTCGGCGCGCTCTATAAATTTATCTACGCCGTCTTTTGAATCGATGGCATAGCCCGACGCCCAGGCGTGCGCCGTATCGAGGCAAACGCCTAACTGCGGATGGTCAATGCTGCGAACCAACACGCCGAGTTCTTCAAGCGTGCCGCCCGCGAGATTTCCCGCGCCGGCCGAATTCTCGAGCACTAAGAAAACGCCGGGCACTATGTTTTCGAGCGCGCTCTCCAGCGCTTGGCGGATAGCCGTGAAGGCTTCGTCACGATCGCGATCTCCGTACGAGCCCAGGTGCGTGTTGACGAATCGCATTCCGCCACGCGCCGCGACGGCGAGATCGTTTTTCAACAGGTGCGAGGAGCCGGCGGCGATCTTCGGATCGGCACTAGCCAGGTTGATGAGATAGGGCGTATGGATGACGCACGGATCGAGGCCGGCCTCGCGACGCATCTGTGCGAAGTTGTCCAGGGCGCCTTCGTCGATGGCCGTCGTTCGATAGCTGCGCGGATTGGTCGAGAAGACTTGAATCGCCGAGGCTCCACAACGTTTGGCGTGCGCGACGGCCTTGGCGTAACCGCTCGCGACGTGTACGTGAAGACCGATCTTCACCGGCTCACGACGGAACTTTGACGCCTCCGAGATCGAACGGAATGGACTGGCCGGGCTCGAGTTCCAGCTGCGGCAGATCGTCGAGCGAGCGCAACCCAAACGACTCCAAGAAAAACGGCGTGGTCTTATACTGCATCGGACGTCCGACGACGTCTTTGCGGCCGGCCTCGGCGATAAGCCCGCGATCGAGCAGCGTGCTGACGACGCTGTCGGAGTTGACGCCGCGGATCGCTTCGATCTCACCGCGCGTAACGGGCTGAAGGTTGGCCACGATGGCGAGCGCCTCGAGAGCCGGCGTGGAGAGCGTCGTCTTAGGCGGCAAGAGGTAGGCTTCGACGACGTCGCGCGCGGCCGGCGAGGTGGCGAAACGATAGCCACCGGCGACCTCGCGCAAGACGATTCCGCGCTCGGCGTAATCGGCTTCGACCCGCTGCAGCACCGCCGCAATCTCGCGCTCCTGGGCGTGAAGGAACTTGGCCAACTGCGAGATCGAGAGCGCTTCACCGGCCACAAAGAGCAGTGCTTCGACCGGACGCTGCAGTTCCAGCACCGCCTCTTCGAGACGCGCCGACTCCTCGGCGGAGAGTTCTTCCTGACGCAGATTCACGCGGCAGCCTTAGCAAAGAGGCGAATATCGTCGAACGGCTCGGCCTGTTCGAAGGTGACCCGCCGGCGCTTTATCAGTTCGAGCACGGCCAGAAAGGTTACGATAATGACGTCGCGGGTCATGCCGAGCTCGCCGCAGAGCTCGGAAAAGCGCGCCTCGCCCCGCTCCTTGATGCGGCGCATGATGTAGTCCATCGATGCCATCAGCGAGATTCGTTCGCCGACAATCGAGCGCTTTTCCGGGCGTGCCTGGCGTAACATCTCGATGAACGCGCTTTTGAGTTTCTGCGGGTCGATGTCGAAGCGCTGGACCATCTCGCCGGCCGGATCGCCGGATTCACGATAGAGAAAGGCCGCGGCCTCCCCCTGCCGCTCCCGCAGCTGCTGACCGAGCTCGCGGTATTGCGAGTAGGCGATCAGGCGGCGGCGAAGGCGCTCTTCGACTTGTTCGGCCGTTTCCTCGGATTCGTCGAGCAGCTCCTGAGGAATCGGCGGCAGCAGCGCCTTTGACTTTAGAAAGATCAGCGTCGCCGCGATGACGAGGTACTCGGCGGCGATCTCCACGTCTAGCACCTCCATCGCGCGCACGTAATCGAGATACTGCTCCGCGACGGTCGCCAGGGGAACGGTTGCGATATCCAGCTGCTGCTCTTTGATGAGGCTTAACAACAGGTCCAGCGGACCGTCGAAGGCCTCGATCCGGACGTTGAACGTACTCAGGACGAGAGCGACTGCGCGGCGACCAGTTCGGCCGGTTCGCCGAGCGCATCGGGATGCGCGGCGACATACTCGAGCGCGTGGTCGACCAGGCGCTTCTCGTTGACGTATTTGAGCGTCCTGCGCGCCTGCGCCACGTCGAACCAGCGCGCCTCGTCGACTTCGTGGTCGTGGTTGGCCGGATCGCCCGACAGATACCGCATCAAAAAGAAGGTCACCGACTTCTTGTGCTTGGCCTTGCCGACGTAAAACCAGTACGAGATCTCGGTCAGGCGCGTAATGATCTCGGCCCAGCAACCCGTCTCTTCATGCACTTCACGGAGCGCGGCCTGCTCGGTCGATTCTCTTGCTTCTACGTGACCTTTGGGAAGCGTCCAAATGCGCGGCGGTTCGCCCCGACCGATCAATAGGGCATCGTAGCCTGAGTCACGCCGACGCAGCAGCAGTCCGCCCGCCGACACCTCGTACTTGATCCGCATTGAAGCTCCGCCTTTGGGATAGGGAAGGGGGCCGCGCTGAGCCCCCTGATTACTCCCAATTATAAGCTCCTGGGCCAAGAGTGGCCTGCGAGCAGGAATGCCCTTTTTTCGTGGTTACGGGTATTGCCCGTTGAGAATGTCTGAGGTCGTGACGTCGGCCTGGCCGTTGTT
>CAZMPP010000326.1:0-3105 GCA_964568035.1 uncultured bacterium | reverse complement strand
CGGCATCACCGTCAATGCCGTCGCGCCCGGATTCATCGACACTGAGATGACGCGGGCAATGCCGCTGGCGGCGATCGAAACGGCGATCGAACAGACGCCGGGGCGGCGTTTGGGGCGTCCCGAGGAAGTCGCGCAGCTGGTGCGCTTTCTGCTGGACGACAATTCCGGGTATATCACCGGTGCGGTGTACAATATCAACGGCGGCTGGTACATGTGAACGTCGAAGAACGAATTGCTCCCGAGGAACTCAACTACGGCATCGACGTCGCGGGACTCGACTTTGCGTCGCTGACCGATTCGCTGCGCGCGGTTATCGCCGACGCGATGGCCGATCCGCTGCGCATGAGTACCTGGCTGACCGGCCTGGCGCTCGCCGAACAGAACGTCGGACTCAACATGCTGCGACGGTTGGGCGGCGAAACGACGGCCCCGTCGTTTTCGGGCGACAAACGCTTTGCCGAGTCGGAGTGGACCACCAATCCGATGCTCGCCGGATTCGTCGAAGATTATCAGGCGCGTACGAATGCCGCGCTGCAGCTGGTCGATTCGGCGCGCCTGCCGGCGACGACGCGCAACAAGGCTCGCTTCGCGATGCAGCTTATGTGCGACGCGTTCTCACCGAGCAACATTCCGTGGCTTAATCCCGGCGTCCTCAAAGAGGCAACGGATACCGGCGGGCTTAGCCTGCTGCACGGGCTGCAAAATTTCATGGACGACATGGTCAACAACGGCGGTTATCCCAAGCAGGTGGACAGTTCCGCGTTCGAAGTCGGAACGCACCTGGCCGCGACGCCGGGCCGCATCGTGATGCGCAACGAGCTCATCGAGCTGATTGCGTACGATCCGCAGACGCCGCAGGTGCATGCGATTCCGCTGCTCTGCAGCCCGCCGTGGATCAACAAGTACTACATCATGGATCTGGCGCCGGGACGCTCGTTCGTCGAGTGGGCGGTTCGCAACGGACACCAGACCTTCATGATTTCCTACCGCAATCCCGACGAAGCCATGTCGCATTACACGATGGAGCATTATCTGCGCGACGGGCTCCTGGCCGCCATCGATGCGGTGCGGGAAATCACTGGTGCGCCGCAAGTTAACCTCGCCGCGCTCTGCCTTGGCGGAACGCTGGCGCTGACCGAGATGGCCTATCTGGCGGCCAACGGCCAGGGCGACCGTGTGGCGTCGGCAACGGTGACCAACACACTGGTAGATTTCAGCATCCCCGGCGACCTCGGCGTCTTCACCGATGAAGACACGATCGTGCGGTTGGAAAAGCGGATGCGCGAGAAGGGCTTCCTGGAAGCGCGGGAGATGGCGCGGACCTTCGATTGGATGCGTTCGCGCGACCTGATCTGGAGTTACGTCATCAACAACTGGTTCAAAGGCAAGGAGCCGCCGGCGTTCGACATCCTGGCCTGGAACAACGACTCGACGCGCATGCCGGTGGAAATGCACTCGGAGTATTTGCGCGCCTGCTATCTGCATAACGCGATCGTCAAGCCGGGGGCGTTCAAGATCGGCGGCACGCCAATCGACCTCGGGAAGATCACGGCGCCGCTCTACGTACTCGGTGCCGAGAGCGATCACATTGCGCCGTGGCATGCGACCTATCTCACGACGCAGCATGTCGGCGGTGAGTCGAAGTACGTGCTGACCAACTCCGGGCACATCGCCGGGATCGTCAACCCGCCGGGCGGGAAGAAGACCTGGCACTACACGCGGCCGGCCGCCGAACGCGGGCAATCCGCCGAGGATTGGCTCGAGGGTGCCGACCGCAAGCATGGTTCTTGGTGGGAAGACTGGGCCGTTTGGGCCGACGCCCACGGTGGGCCAATGCGAGCGCCCTATCCGATCCCGGAGGGGGAGGCAGCGCCGGGACGCTACGTCCGCAACGAGAGTGCCGAGGCCTTCGCGCCGAAAGTAACGGCGCATCCATGACAGACGACGACAAGACCGGCCCGGGCGGCGCCTGGCGCAGCCTCGGCGATTTTATCCGAAGCCAGCGGGAGCTGGCCAATCTCTCAATGCGCCAGCTGGCCGAGATCGCCAAGATCTCCAATCCCTACCTGAGCCAGGTCGAGCGGGGGCTCTACAAGCCCTCGGCCGACGTGCTCAAGAGTATCGCCAATGCGCTCCATATCTCGGCCGAGACGATGTATGGCCAGGCCGGCCTGCTCGACGACTCGGGCACGCGGGACGAGAGCCATCACGGGGTGGAGCATGCGGTCAAGCTCGACCCCCGCCTGACCGTGGACCAAAAGGAAGCAATTATCCGGATCTACCGGAGTTTCGTCGGGCGAGAGTAGTTCTGTTGACAGATACAGCATCTGCTTGGTATACTTAGCGCACCTAAGAAATACCGATGAGGAGAGAGCGTTTAACATGGCTGTCAACGTTATGGAATACATGACCAAGTTTCAGGAAGAGGGTCTCGCCGCGATCAAGCAGACGCAAGAGGCCAGCCTCAAGGCGATGAGCACGTGGCGCGAGCTCGGCCGAGAGATGAGCGAGAAGCCGGGCACCGTCCCGACCCTCGAGAATATGCCGACCCCGACCCAGTTCGTCGAGTTCTCGTTCGGCTTCGCCAGCCAGCTCCTAGAGCTGCGCAAGGCCTGGACCCTTCGCATGGCCGAGATGATCGTCGAGGCCCAAAAGCAGACCGAAGCGACCGTTAAGGCCGCGACCGCGACGATGAACCAGAACGTCAACCAGAGCCTGAACCAGAACCCCAACCTGAACCAGAACCCGAACGTAAAACCCGTTAACTCCAAGTAACTTTTCCAGGGTCCGTTCACGAAACCGCCCGGCGCAAGCCGGGCGGTCTTTTTTTATCGCCGACCGAAGAGCGCGCGATGAACGACGCGACAACGACGATTGCCATCGGTGACGCGATACGCGTCAACCGGATGGGCTTTGGCGCAATGCGCTTGTGCGGTCCGGGAATCTGGGGTTGGCCGGCCGACCGCGAAAACGCCTTGCGCGTTTTGCGCCGCGCAATCGAGCTGGGCGTAAACTTCATCGACACCGCCGACGCCTACGGGCCCAACGTCAACGAAGAGCAGATCGCGCAGGCACTCTATCCTTATCCGAGCGATCTGGTGATCG